>CALXWB010000004.1 GCA_944392225.1 uncultured Alphaproteobacteria bacterium
TCTTTAATGCTGCCGCCGTGGCTGATATCATAAAGAGTTTTATGAATGCAATAAGACCGCGGATCAGGGATTTTACCCGTTGTTCCGTGAGCCTGTGACCAGGTGGAAAATTGGCATTGAGACAAACAACCAACGCAGTTTGCACGGTCAAGTTTCATTTGTTTCCACTCATCAGGTGTCAAGAAGACCACGGTATTATCCGGCGTTTCTTTAATTTCGGTAAAACCTTTTTCAATCTGTCGATTGGCTTTTTCCATATCTTCAGCTTTAATAAAATAGGTTTTGGTATTGCTGATTTTCAAAGGTTGAGAAAAATCTTCATTCTGTGTTTCCGAAAAAGCAATTTCACCGTCTTTTCTTTCAATCAATCTTTCAAGGAAAGTGTTTTTGATGGCGGAAGAGAAAAAGCCGGTCGGGCTGAATCTTTGCAAGATAACGTCACCTTTTTTAAGGTGAAGCATGAGCTTTTTCCAGGCCTCAGAAACGGGGCTTTCTTTAGTAATCATCGGTCTTGTGCCAAATTGGAAAGCAATTTTGCCGATATCCGGGTTGTTGATATAATCATCCCATTCGTCAAGGTTCCAAACGCCGCCGGCCATAATGATTGGCAAATCATTCAAGCCAAGGTTATTTAAAGTTTTTCTGAGCTCAACCAAGCGTTCATAAGGAGATTGCGGCTTAGTCGGATCTTCGGCATTAGATAAGCCGTTATGGCCGCCGGCCAACCAAGGATCTTCATAAACCACGCCGCCCAAAAATTCTTTAAAATTGGCATAAGCGCGTTTCCACAAGATTTGAAAAGCTCTGGCAGAAGAAACAATCGGGTAATAATAAACACCGAAGCGAGCCGCAATTTCGCCGAGTTTATAAGGTAAACCGGCACCGCAGGTCACGCCGTGAATCAAGCCTTTGGCTTTTTCCAAGACGCCGTTTAAAATCTGCTCCGAGCCGCCGAGCTCCCACAGCATGTTCATGTGGATTCTTCCGTTTCCGGCAGAGACTTCATGGGCAATTTGAGCTTGAGCCACACCGCCTTTGATAGCCTGTTCAATCATTTCCTGATGGCGTTCTTTGCGGTCTTTTTTCAAATATTGTTCCAAGATGACGTTGCCGTTTTCATCATAAAAGTCGGGGCTGACGCCGGAAAAAGTTCCGACACAGTTTTCATGAGCCCAAGCGCCGGAAGTTCTGCCATCGGAAATATTAATTCCCTTACCGCCCTCAATCAGCGGATAAACCTCTTTTCCGGAAATCATAATCGGGTTAAGCTGTTTCAAAGTTTTTATCCTTACATCAAATTATAAAACACATCTGCACAGCAAGATAACATAAAAAATTTTTTTTGTAGAGAAAAAAATGATGTTTACGCCGAGTTTTTTTGCGTTTTTATTCAAGCGGCAAAGCCAAAGAAAGCAAATTCTTTGGAATATCATTAATTGAAACAAGGGCGATAATGATACAAATAAGTGCATAAACCTGAATCATTTGCATAACAGCTTTGTTTTTGAGCACCGGCAGATAAGCATAATATTTATTAATGGCAAAGTTAATTCCGAGCATAATCAATGTAACAATAATGGCTTGCAGCCCGATTCCCACGGATAAGATAAAATCTGCGGCAAAGGACAAAATTTTGTAAAGAAAAGTAAAAAAGAGCATATAAACAGCCAAAATCACCCCGGAAATAATTTGCATTTTGTGGTTAAGGGCTTCTTTTTCTTCTTTGTTTTTCTGAGCATGTTCTAAGGTTAAAGCTTCAACCGTCATACCGCGAATGGTTTCCGGTGTTTCTTTTTGTTTTTTAATGTCTGACAAATTGTGATAGAACTTATCTTCCACCATGCACAGACCACAGCCTTTAGAGGTAAAATAAACATGATTGTGATTTTTTTTGCAAATTTTCAAATTGTGCATCAACTTCCACAAATGTTCTTGCCATTCATGGGCGGTTGGGCGGTTTCCGCTTTTGGTGAAGGCGCGTTCAAACAGCTCCAAGGTTGCTTTGTCAAAATATTCATGAATGGAGTAGGGGTGCGGCGCTTGATAAGCATCGGGCCAAAGGCCGTAAGCATAATGATATTGTTCGATTCGCTCCTGAATGGTGAGCATTTTTTCGCCGCTTTTTCGCGGTGTTCCGGAAAAAGGATGGATTCCGTTATTCAGCAAACGAAAGATGATAACGGCCAGGGCAAATTTATCTTGTTCTTCGCCCATATCGGCACAATTTTGCTCCATCCCTTCAGGGTAAATATATTCTTCACTGACAAATTCAGCCGGATAGCGTCCATGTTCTCCTTTGATGGAAAATCCGTCACAATCCACCATGGCCACCATCATATTGTTTTTATAAACCGAAACATTGGATGGCTTTAAATCCACGATATAGTGCTCACATTTGTGCAATGCGGCCACCATGGAAGCCAGGTTATAAGCGGCAAAAATGCGATAAGCATAGCTTTCGGGCAGGTTGAGTTTTTTGCGAATGGCTTTTTGCATCAAATGGTCAAGAGAGACGGCATCATCCATTTTAATCAAGGGCATCAGATAGCCGACGCAAAATCCGTTTTCATCTTCCAAAAGGGCTTCCGGCCAAGCAATCTGCACATAGTTGATTCCATCAATCACGGCATCGGGAAAATGCGGCCGATTAAGAAGCATGGCCTCAAGTTTTTGGCGGTTGGTGGCGGATTTGTTTTTGGAATGAAAAAGTTTCACCACCTGGTTGGGGTTATCGGCATTAAGATAAATCTTTCCGGCAGCGCCGCCTTTGTTAACAAGTTTTCCGACGCGGATTTTTTCAAAATGTCCGTCGCCGTAAACAGCGTTAAATTCCAAATTTTCAAAAGATTCCGTATTCTTTTCCATAATGCTTACAACCTTGCCCATAAAAGAGTTTTATCATCAGAATTAAGTTTTCTGGCTTGAGAATTGTTTAAAGTATTGGCCAAAGCGCGTCTGGCTTTGAGCTTGCTTTTTTCCTGATTAAGAAAATTATGAATTGGCAAAAGAAAATTTTTTTCAATATTTCTAAAATCGGCAGAAAAAGAAAAGTTAGTCAGCCCATCGCTCATTAAAAACACGGCATCGGCATTTTCAAAAGATGTGAAGCGCAAATTTTCTTTCCAATTTTCTTGGGTGTAGAAAAAAGTTTCGCAAGAAAAATTGCCGTTAGACGGAGGGGAGACAATAAAATTATTATAATTTTCTTCAGATAAAGCCAAGGCAGCACCGTCACCGATATGGAAGAAGATGCCTTTATTTTGATAATAAACCACCCCGACGATTGTGGCAGAAAAATCCATCATTCCTTTGGCGCAATGTGTTTTGTTAAGGCGGTGGCGCAAAACTTTGGCGCGTGCAATTTCAATGGCGTGGCAAATCTGATCCTGAATATTATCAAAGGCTGAATTTTTGAGCAAATCGATGAGGGTATCGCAGGCAATTTTGGCGCCGATTTTGCCAAATTTTGCCGAGCCGGCTCCGTCAGAAACAATGGCCACAAAATTTTTGCTTTTGGTAGAATGTTTGCAAAAATCCTGGCAGGGCAAGTTTTTGTTAAGGTGCAACGGGCCTTGGATTGTTGCAGAAACAACCTTGATATTATTGGTTTTCTTCATCCCAATCTCCGGTATCTTCAAGCAAGTCGGGCACATTGGGCGCAGCTTTGGAAATGCAAGAAACCGAGCGGCTGAGCCAGAGGAAAAATTCGGTAAATTTCAAGCCGGTCAAACGTTTGGGTGACAAGGTTGAAAATTTGGCCAATTTTTCGAGGTTGGCATCTTGTGTTCCCACGGCATGAATCACCACCTTTTTGTTTTGTTGTGCATAGCGGCATTTTTCAGCCACAATCTCCCAGTCATAATCCGTAGGTTCACCATCGCTGATGAGAAAAATCCAGGGCCGTTTTGAGGTGATACCGCAGCTGTCATAAAGACATTTTTGTTCCTCAATTTTTTGCAAAGCAAGTTCCATGGCTTTGCCAAGCGGGGTGAGGCCGCCGGCTTCCATAGTAGGTGCGGTAAAGTTCATGGCATCGGTCCAATCGGAAGAAACAACGGCTTCATCTTTGCCAAAGGCTTTAATGATAAGGAGTTGCACGCGAGAGCTGGCATCAATGTCTTCTTTGAGTTCTTTTTCCAGAGCTTTCAAGCCGGCGTTGAGCTGTTTGATAGGTTCGCCGCGCATGGAGCCGGAACAATCAAGCACCAAAACGCAAGGTGTGCGTTCATTGGCATTATCGGCAAATTCCACATAGGGAATCATTTCATCAATAAAATCATTATCGGCAACCATGGTTTAACTCCTGAAAAAAACTTTAATGTCTGGGATAAGTATGCGGATATCCGCTGCCTTCAATCGGCATGGGTGCAGAAACTTTTCCGCAGCCGGCCAAGTTAAAACACATTAAAAGCACCAAAACCAGGCACGAGAATTTGCACAAATTTTTCATCATCATTCCTTATAAATTCATCTTTTATTTATATATTATCTATATACTCTTAAATAGAGTTTAACAAAGCCAAAAAAGAAGTTATCAAGAAGATGAAAAAAAACATTTTAACTTTTTTGTTTACCTTAAGCTGGTGCTTCAATCTGCAGGCGGCGGAGCGAGCTGTTAATATATATGACATAGCAAGAGAAACCCCGCAAAGAGAGATCATTAACGAACAAGGAAAAAAGGTCAAATTGCAATCCTTCAAAGGAAACTTTGTTTTGCTGATGTTGTGGTCAAGAAACTGTGTTCCTTGCGTCAAAGAGCTGGATAACCTCAATGGATTTGTCAATAAAATCAAAGATGAAAACATCAAAGTTGTCATGTTGTCGCCAAGCAAAGAGTGGAACTCTTCTGCCGAGCAACGCGCTTTTGTGACCAAGTTTCATGCCCCTGATTTAGATTTATATACCGATGAAGACGGCAAATTGGCAGAAGATTTTGGGGTGTTTACCTCGCCGCACACGGTTTTGATAGATAAAAACGGCATGGAGGTTGGGCGTATCCGCGGTGCTGCCGAGTGGGATGATGACAAAGTTGTTGAATATATTAAAAATTTGAAAGAAAAGTTTGAATAATATGTCGGAAAAATTATACATCACTTGGGAAGATTTTCATCAACACGTTAAAGAGCTCTGCAAAAAGATAAAAGCAAGCGGCAGTTATAACAAAATTGTGGCGGTGAGCCGTGGCGGCCTGATTCCCGTCGGGATAATTGCCTATGAGTTGGATATAAAAAACAATGAAACCATCAATTTTTCCAGCTATGACGATTCGCAACACCAATTATCCGATGAAAAAATCAAAATCTCGGCAAATATAGGCATTGTCGATGAAAAAACTTTGATTGTTGATGATTTGTCCGATACCGGGCGCACCTTAAAAATTTTGCGCCAAATATATCCTTCCGCCACCTATGTCACGGTTTATGCCAAAGAGCAGGGCGCATCACAAGTAGATATCCACGCCTTAGACCTGCCCAATCAATGGGTGGTTTTCCCTTGGGATATATAGTTTTTCTAAGATAAATCAGGAAAAATGCTGATTCCCTTATGCATACGGGTCATTTGTGTTTCAATGGCGGTTCCGAGGTTAAGACTTCCCGTTTTAATAATACCGCGCACCTGGTCGCCTTTGGTTGTATCGGGGTTGGCAAAAAGATAAGTAACTGCAGGCGTTTTAACATCTACGCCGCTCAAGGTTTGGTGCAACACGCCGAGCATACCGCGAGAAAACAGGTCATAGGCCAAATCTTCGCTCATAGATGTTGCCGAAGCATATTTCACCACGGAATAAATGGCATCTGTAATATTGTTGGCGTGGATGGAAGACAAAACCAAGTGCCCTGAGGTTGCCGCACGCAAAACCTCACTGGCGGTTTCCGGCGTTCTGATCTCGCCCACCAGAATATAGCGCGGTTTAGAGCGCAAAGCTGATTTGAGTGAATCCCCCCAATTTTCATTAATGGGTTGTGTTTGTTTGCAAAGCCCCAACCCGCCTTTAATAGACTTATACACGCCGTCAAGCGGCATTTCCGAAGGGTCTTCAATGGTGTAGGCAAAGCCGCCTTCCATGGTGAGATATTCTTTGAGCAGAGCCGAAATTGAGGTGGTTTTGCCGGCGCCGGTCGGCCCTGACCACAAAATAAGTCCGCTGGCGTTGCTCAAAGACAACAAATGACGAGTGAGCTCTCGAGGAAAGCTGAGAGAGCCCAGAGGCGGAACTTTTTCAGGCATTTTTCTACAGCAATATTGGATTCCGTAGATGGTGACCGAGCGCTCGATACGATAATAAATATTTTCATATAAAACAGAATAGCTCGGATTCTCTCCAGACCAAGATTCTTCCAGCAAAGTATAAAAAATGTCCATATCTTCGGGCTTAATAATATTCAAACCGTTTTCTGTTCTGCCATCGGGGATAAAGAAAGTTCTGTCCGGCGTGATATATAAATCAGAAAAATAAATACTATTGAGCTTTGTCATTTTTATACACTTTCAGATATGAAAATATTGCCATATTTCTTTAGATTTAATAATATTCAAACAGCGTAAACAAAAGGTAAACTAAAGCCATGCAAAACAAAGATTGGACAATAAAAAACAACATTTTTCTGATTTTAATATCTGCTTTTGAGCTGGTTTTGGCACATAGCATGTTTTTTTCAGACAAAGTTTCTGTTCTGAGTCTCAACGGTGCGGTGGTGTTTATTCAGGCATTTCTGTTTTATGGTCTGATAACAAGCCTTGGCAAAAAAACAACCCTGATAATACATTTTTTAGTAAATATATTGCTGATATTGCTTTTGGTATATCATCGCGTTTTTGACGAGCCGATATATTTGGGCGTGGTCAAACAACAATATAAAGAGGGGCTGGCCTATCTTTGGCGCTCTTTTTCGGTTTTTTTCAACCGAAACATTCTCACCATCAGCCTATATTTTGTTTTCTCCGAGCTGTTAATTTGGAAATTTTATCAGGACACGGAGAAAAAACTGACAAAAATTTTGATTTTTGCCGTGCCGTTAATAATTTTTTACGGCCAATCTTTTCGCGATTTCAATCATCAACGTTTTGATAAAGGATATTTCAACACCGCGGTAGAAATCTTTGGTTATCCGCAAGGCTGGATTTATGAATTTGTCACGAACTACGGTGAACAGGAACAAATTGATAAGGTTATAAAAATGTCCAATGAAGAGGCGCTCCCTCTGCCCAAAGAATTATCCGGCTTAAAAAAACACAAACATATATATGTCGTGCAAATGGAGAGCATGCATTATGAGGCTTTTGCCAAAGAAGTAAATGGAAAAAAAGTCATGCCATTTTTGCAATCAATCAGCAAAGATGCTGCGGTATACAAGCTTTTTAAGAGAATTCCCAATCCATCGGCCAACAGCGATTTTGCCGTCATGCACGGCGTTCATCACATTTCGGATTATTATTATGTTATCTATCAGATTGTCTCTCCGAAGGATCTATATCAAAAAATAAATCCTTGGGCGTGGAAATACAAACAACAAGGGTATTATCTGGATTTTTATCATGGTTTCATCGGCGGGTTTTATAATCGTCGACCGTTTATTGAGGCGCAAAATTTTGATGAGATTTATTTTTATGAAGAGCTCAAAGACAAGCTTCCGAACTATGGCGATGAATGGGGTGTGGCCGATTTTGAGCTTTCCAACTTTATCATACAAAATCAGCAACAACGCAAACAGGAAAAAAGCCTTACCTTATATATAACGGTGACACCGCATGATCCGTTTGCTGTAGGCAAAAGATACCATCAGATATATCAAAATCCGCAAAATCTTTTAGAACGATATTTCAATGCATATAACTATATGGATGGTGTTTTGCAAAACATCATCAGCCAAGCGCCGCAAGATTCTTTGTTTATCATATATTCAGATCACCCTGTGGTCAAAGAGTTGTCTTCGGAAACGTTTTTCATGGTTTATTCCAACAGCCAAAATCTGAGTAGTCAAAAAAACATAAGCTTTGACAATGCTATGCAAATTATAAAAAGTATATTATCTGAACAAATACAATAATAAAAAAAGCCTTTTACTACACTAGGTAAAAGGCTTTTTTTCGACTGTAAAGAATATAACTCGACTTAGTAGTAAGTCCATTCAATAGTATTGCCAGGACCACCTTGATTGCATTCATTTACGGCAGTAATTGCCGAAATCGGAAGAGTATCTGTGCCAACGGTGTGAGTGTTGCTGTTAACTTTAATAGAAACCATACCATCAGAACCCCAGTCAGAAGATGCCAAGCTGGTGCAAGTTTCTTTACCTAAGCCATAATAAGTAATAATAAAGTATGCACCAGAGTTTGTAGCTCCACTGTTAGAAATTTTTACATTTCCACCGAAAGCGTTAAGAATACCATCAGAAGTACCTACGTTAGAATAATTTCCAATACCACCGGGCAACATATCTCCCGGCACAATGTTTAATTGAACAGCGGTCTGGTTTGTTAAACCTTCATAGCTTGGCGAACCGGAGAAAGCCGTTCTGATATTAATCAACAGCATTGAAATCTGGTCTTGTGCCTTGGTCAATTTGAACTTAGCCATAGCTTTAGAATAACCGGAAATACCGCCCACAGACAGAACTCCGATAATTGCAAGAACACCGAGCATTTCAATCATCGAACGCCCTTTTTGTTCTGTCTTAAATAAATTTCTCATTTTAACCTCCATACAGTCTTATTTTTCCTATACTATAACTATATAATATTAATAAATCTTAAACAATCCTAACTTTAGTCATAAATACATATACCAAATGATATCATTTTTTTCAGAACATGACTTTTGGCATATATCTTTAGACAAGGGCAAAGAATTATTTTCAGTCCAATCAAAGAGATAGGTATTTTTGTTAATGATTGAGACAGATGCCACGCCCAATAAATTTTTTTCATCAAAATCAAATTGAGCCAAAGCCACACACTCATCGTAGTTCAAATTTTTATAAATAATGGCAAAATTTCTGCTTCCCGGCATCACGGTATTTCCGTTTACATCGGCACCGATGAGAATCTCTTTGGCAAGAGCATTGATAATTTGGCCGTCTTTAAGCATATTCTGCGGCACAATATTATTTTTTATGGCCGAAAAAGTGTTCAAGCCCCAGGCGTCAGGTTTGTTCCTATAAGCATTTCTGATATTATCGGTCAAGGTCAGAAGTTGTTTTTGTGCCGCATAGACGTTGCTATCGGAAGAAGAAAAACAAAAGAACAGAACAGCGCACAGAGCCACTATCGCCAAAACGCCGAGATATAATTTTTTGTTTTTCAGATGATAATAAATCATATTCCAATTCATAACATATTATCCGATACCCATTTGGTTTGTGATCTGATCTTGCATGGCGAAAGTTCCCATAACGGCCCAGGCAATCACACCTGCAACACTCAAAATGGCCACCATGTTCAAAATATCTGCCTTTTGTTCAATCAAGTAGACAGATTCATCCAACCACTCATTGGCCAAAGATTCAAGAGCTTCTTCAAAATTATCCAACTCTGAATAAATTTTCAAATCGGCAATAATCTCTTTATCGGGAAAATTGAGCTTAGTTTTTTTCAAGGCCACACCCAAGTTATCACCATTATTAATAAAAACAAGCGTTTTATCAATACGTTCTTTCAAATATCTGCTGGCATCGCGGCGCAGAGCACGCATGGCGGTAGAAACCGGGGTTCCGCCTTTGACCAAAGCAGACAAAGCCAAAAGCCAGCTGATTCCGACAAATATCTTATAAAGAGAATAAGGAGGGATATTATCTACGATAGCTCTAAGCCTTCCTGTCCAGATACTAATGGTAGAATAAATAATGATCATGATAACCGGCAAAATACTAAAAGCTAGAAGCCAATTATCTTTAATCCAGGCAGAAAGGTCGACCAAATCTCTGGCCATGCCGGTCCAACGTGTGCCCGGAGCGGCATCAAGCATAGGCGGCACCATATAAATTCCGATGGCATAAATAATCAAAACCGACATCATGAACAGAAAAGCCGGATAAGCAATAGCACCGATAATCGGTCGAATCATTTTGGAAGAGCCTTCCGTCACGCGGATAAGGTTGAGCAAAGCACCTTCCAAGTCAGACACATCACCCACCGAAAGCATCAATCTTTCACGATCCGGAGCCCAACCTTTAAGCGCATCGGAAAAAGTCAAACCGTTATTCAAGGCTCTGGCCCAACAAGCAATGGCAATAGCCATGGGTTCGCCCGGGCTTTTTCCTCCGTCGCTGGCACTATCATGCAACATATCCAAAGCGCTCATAAGAGAAAATCTGTTTTTCATGAGGGAGGCAATTTTTTTATAGAGTTTCAATCTGGCTTTGTTAGAAAAAAGACAAATCATTTTAGCATAATATTCTTCAATAACATTAAGCTGGCGCATAGCGCGCTGAATAGAGTTTGAAACATTACTTTTGTCTTTATTTTCAGCCATAAATTTTACCTCACATATATATATTAATAAGTCGGACGTTGATCCATCAGGCCGCACCAACGTTCCACTTCGTCCAAATCAATATATCCTTTCAGCATTTTTTCAATAGCAGCATCTTTCATCAGTCTGCCGTTCAAATCGCTGGTCCAATAGTCAATAGCTTTTCTTGTTTCTCCTTTGATGATGAGTTCCAAGAACATGGCATCCGGCAAAATAATTTCAGAAACGCAAGTTCTGCCTTTAATCCCCGTTCCGCCGCAGAATTTGCACCCCGGACCGCGAATATAAGTATTTTCCACACCAAAATCACCCAAAGCGGTTTTCAAACGTTGCACCGAGGGCATATCGGTATGTTCTTTAACGGCAACGCGGCAATGCGGACAAAGTTTTCTAAACAAGCGTTGTCCGATCAAGCCTTTAATAAGCTCCGGGTCGCCGAGTTTAAAGCTTTCAACGCCCATATCACGCAAACGCGGAATAATTGCCGGAGCCGAGTTTGCGTGCAAGGTTGTCCAAATGCCGTGGCCGGACAAAGCCCCTTTAAAAGTCAATTGTGCGGCAGACAAAGTTCTAATCTCACCAACCATCATCACATCCGGGTCGGAACGCAAAGCTGCAGACAAAGCTTTAGTAAATTGCTCATCTTTTTCTTCTTCGGTATTAGCGTTGGTCACCGGCATTTGTCTTGCGCCCGGAATAGGATATTCCGGCGGATCTTCCACGGTAATGAGGTTGATTTCATAATTCTTTTCCTGCAAGAGCTTAATCATATTTCTTTGCAGGGTTGTACTTTTACCGCTGCCCGTCGGCCCGGAAATAATGCTGACCCCGGTTGGCACGGCACGCAAGCGATAAAACAAATTTTCTTCATATTCTCCAAAACCCAACGAGGATAAATCGGAGCTACCATTCGGGTTGTCATCGGCATAGAGCAAGCGCATAACCAAATATTGCGAACCGAAGGCAATCGGGTTAAATTGCAGACGAATAGCCAAAATATTATGCGGCAGCATCAACTTACCTTTGGAGCCGCGCAAAGGCGTGGAACCGAGCTTTTGAGCGCCCTGAAATTCATTTTGCGTGTAGTTTGAATCGGAAATATCGGCAGAAGCAAAAGCGGCACGCACAAAAGATTCGCCCCAATCTTTATTATATTCCATCTCAACGGCCATCATACCGTTGATTCTAAACATAATCAACGTGCTGTCTGCCACCACAACGTGAATATCGGATACTTTTTTTTCAGCGGCACGTGTCACCACGTTGACAAAGTCTTTCTGCATTTGCAGAGCATTAAGGTCGCTATCAGCTTCAATATCAACAATATTACGCTCTGCATAATTATAAATGGCATTAATTTCGTTTTGGCTGACATAAACCGGCTTGGCAATGATGAGCTTTTTTTTGCGAGCCAAAACCTCAAAGCTCAGAACACGACCGTCGAACTTGTGTGTTTCCGAAACCAAAAAAGACCCGTCTGAAAACAGCGCCAAAAGTCTTCTTGTATCATCATTAATGGTTAAAACCCCACCGGGGACCGTCAATAATTTTCGGTTGTTTTTAAAATAAGCTTCAACAGAATCAAAAGCTTCCGTAATTTCCGTATCTTGAGACGAGGTTGCTTGTCCTTCTTGCGGAGCATCGGAAGAAGTATTCTCATCTTTTGGTGCAATGTTTTCTTCAGATTCTTCTGCCATTTTTTGCCCGTAATTATCTTATGGTCATTTCAGCGCTCATATTGGGAATACCCTCTGCTGAATAAACGGCAGAGCTGAATTGTGTATCTTTTTTGGGTTCCTCAGGGAGATTATTTACATTTATCTGCTGTGTTTGAACGGGCTCTTTATCTAAGATTCCGCCGGCAGAAAAATATAAATATTCTTTAGAGCCATTTCTGTCTGTTCGAACATAAGTTTGAGAAATTTCATCAACAACATGTCCGCTTTGTAAGGTTGTCCCTTTCTTGACCCAGAAAGGTTGTCCGGAAGCATTAATCAGTTTTGCCGTAATATCAGCACCTTTACCGCGAATTTCCATAATGGCATACATGTCGCTTAGTTTGACGGCGCTTTCTTCAGCAGCAGGCTGTTCTCCGTCGGCAAAGGGGTTTTGTTGTGCGGTAGTCGCATCAAGCCTTGCATTCAGAATAGATATCTGAGTTTGCAAATCAGAAACAATTTTAGCGTGCTCGTCTCTGACTTGGATGGCATCACTGGTTGCCTGATCAGCCAATTGTTTTAACTGAACAAATCTTCCTTTGAAATCATTAATAAGCTGCGCTCTTTCTTGTCTCAAGGCGGCAAGTTCTTTATAGGTTTCTTCTTTTGATGCAATAAAGTCCTGCATTTCTTTGAGCATTTTGTTCTTGTATGCTTTCAAGATTTTTTCTTGCCGAGCATTTTCTAAAGCAATTTCAAGGCTTTTAAGGCGTTGCTTTTCTTGCAGCAACATTTTTTCTTGTTCATTTTCCCATTCTTGCTGTTTTCTTTTTTCAGCTTCTTTACGTGCAAGTTCTTCTTGTTGCGCCTTCGAGCGTATGGCTTTTAAAGAATCAATACTGTTTTGAACTTTTTCTTTTTTGAGCTCCAAGTTAAGAATTGCCGTTTGCTTTTCCAATTCAGACATTTGGTCAAAAATTTTATCATCAACATCTTTAACCAATTGAACCTGCGCCGGAGCTGTCTTTATGGGTTGTTCGCTTTTTGCGGAAACTTCATTGCCGGATGGTGTTTGTTGCACAGATTTAACCTTTGCATTTCCGCCAAGACCGAGCTCAGCAGCAGATTTTGGTTTGGCATTTCCGCCAAGACCGAGCTCAGCAGCAGATTTTTGTTTGGCATTTCCGCCAAGACCGAGCTCAGCGGCAGATTTTGGTTTGGCATTTCCGCCAAGACCAAGCTCAGCAGCAGATTTAGGTTTGGCACTTCCGCCAAGACCGAGCTCAGCGGCAGATTTGGGTTTGGCTTTTCCACCCAAACCGAGCTCAGCAGCAGATTTTACGCCGGAACTTGATTTTGCAGGCGTGATAACGGAGCTTTTGTTGTCATCGCCAAACAAAGAAATCTCATCAGTAAATTCTTCTGCATTTTGTGATTTAGACTTATCGTCAAGCTTAATAACGCCTTGAGCCAAGCTTAAGTTTACAAAACTTAAACTCAAAACCAAAGCCAAGGCAGACGTTCCTAAAATATTTTTTATATTATAACGCATAGATAGCTCCCTCATAAACCCAATCACGACCGTTATATTCAATCACTTTAATATCAAGTCCTGAAAATTTTGTTAACAAACCTTTCCAAATCAACGGATTATAGTCGGAAGTGAACTTAAAACCGACATATCTGTATACCATTTTCTTTTCTTTAGAAACATTCTGCGTAAAAGAACCGTTCGTCAAAGATACTTTTTGCCCGATTGTCTGGAAGAAATTATTCAAAGTTTCACGCAATTTGAAAATTGTCATTTGCGGTGCGGAAGAAACAGTCGGAATATTCCTAAAATTAATTCCCACCCCGATACTGTTTCCATCCGTGGAAAAAGTTCTGAAAGAAAAATTAATTTCGGACTGATCCAAAGCCTTGTCCATCCAGGTCATTCTCCCCACTTCTCTTTTCCAAGAAGTGCTTATGCCGGTTTGCGTGCACTTAAAAGCACCTCTTTTCCATCCCGGAGCCACAATGCGCTGCATTATTTTAATATTTTCAACACACTGATCTATAATTTGGCTCGGATCTTTGAGCTTTTCCCAAGGTTTAATAATGGGGGCCTGTTCCACCTTTTTAACCACTTTGGGGCGCACGGGAACCACCACCGGGCGTTTGACCGGCGTAAAGAAAAGAGCATCAATCAAGTTTGAAAGCAGCCACAATCCAACCACGGCAGAAATACCGACCAGCATCAAAAGCTTAGCGCCTTTCAGACCTTTGATTTTCTGTAATTTTGCCGTAGCACCGCGCTGCATAAGATATTCAAGCTTGATATCTTCTGTATCTTCAATATTCCACTCTTTGGGCGCAATCTTGCGGCCCCAGTCAGGCACCGCCAGCATGGACATAAATTGGTTTTTGGCATCATCTTCATTCAAGAAGAGCATATCACCGTCAGAAAGAATAATATCATTTCTGACGCAGGTATACCACCAACCTTCATTGACCTTAAACACGGCAATAAAAGAAGACCTGTCGGCCAGGGCCGTAGACAAAGTAACGGCAGCGGCCATTTGTCCGCGTTTATATCCTTCTTGCGAAACGCAAATACCAAACTGCGGTGCTTTACCCGGTTTAATACAGTATAAATCCGCACCTTCGAGGATTCCCTCAGAAGCTTCGGCAACTTCACTTAGCGGATCTTCTTGATTTTGCAGGGGTTGCCAAAACAAGCTTGTGGCATAATTTTTACCGCCGATATCCAAGCTCACACCCCAGGTGCGATTAGCCCCGGTTGTTTCATCCCCATCTATAAATTTTGCATCATCAAGCACTTGACCATACCTTTTTTAATAAGTTTTCATTCTTGATTCAGGCGACAAAGGTGTTTCAAGAACGATAGGTGTTAAGATAATAACAAGCAAGCTTCTGTCCTTGGTTGCTTTTGCTGTTCCGCCCAAGAGGGAGTTATCAGCAGAGCCAACGCCGGATTTGTTTGCTTCGCTTTCCACACGTTCATAACCGCTCAAGATCAAAGATTCACCGGATTTCAAAGCCACTTCTTGTGTAAAGCCTCTGGTCTCAATAATCGGGTTTTGAATATATTCTCCTGATGCCTCTTTGGTTGGGTCTTCACTGGTTTGCAAATAAACTTTTTCCAAAGAGATCAAATCAGAAAGCGTCAGGTTAAACATCATTAACAAACGTCCGTGTTCCAAAATTCTGGGCAAGACATTAAGCGTGAAACCTGTTTCAATTTCTTCCGTTTCGGTAGAAATATCATAATCATAACCGCTGTCAGAGCTGCCGGAATTCGTTTTTGTAATTTCAGAAATATAATTTTCTGTTCTGGTCACCTGAATTGGTGCCGGCTTATTATTAAGTGTGGTCACGGTTCCGCTGGTTACCAAGGTTGTGTTTGTCTTTTCAGACAAAGCTTGGATAAAGGAGTTTGCATTCCAGTTTCCCGGAGCAATGGTCATATTGATATTTTTCTGAATCTCGTCAGACAGACCGCTCGGGCTGGCAATATTGAGTTGAGTTTTGCCATCATTGAAGCCGGCAGACAAGCTCAAGCCATACTGATCAGAGTCAGAAACGCTGACTTGCAATACTTTAACGCTGATAGCCACTTGGCGGGAGAGTCTAACGTTTTGCTCATTAATATATTTAGCAACTTTTTTAATTTCAGTCGGTGTTCCCGTCAATGTAACGGTGCCGTTTGCCGCATCAACACTGAGCTTAGAACCTTGTCCGATCATGGAGTTAATGGCTTTTTCCATATTTCCCCAAAGCTCGACATCGGCGCCGGATGTCAAAGAAGCAGAGGCATTTCCGCTTTCGCCGCTGACTTCACCGCCCATATTAACCTTTAAGGAAGGTTTGGTTGGCAAACTATAAACGGTAAACGTTCTTGTCTCATATTTATAGAAAAGGATTTGATTCTTGTCATATTTCCACCAAACACCAAATCTGGAGGCAACTTCGTTTAACAAACCGCTTAAAGATCCTTTGTAAGAAACCAACATCTTTTGCGGGTCAGTCCAGTCAACATTCATAGATTTTGCCGTGGGTTGGTTTTCTGCCGCAGTGTTACGAACAGAATCTTCCAAGCTGCTGGCATAGCGCACGTCAATAGATGTAATTTGGTTAATCATATCGCCGATTTCATACAAAGTAATCGGTCTGTTGCTGACAAGAGTAATCCCGTCAGGGGCTTCCAAATAGGCAGGCAGAGGCGCCCCGTTATATTCAATTTCCGAGGTATCACCGAGCCAAATATCATTTTTAACTCTGACCACATCTTCGGGAGCAATAGCGGTCGGAACTTTTGCTTTTTCTTTTAACTCGGTAGATGTTTTAACTTCTCTTTCAATCTCGGCATCAAGCTGAGTAGACATTGAGCAAGCTGCAATCAATGCACAAACAGAAACGCCTAAAACAAATTTTAGTGAGTTATTCATATGCATTTTCATCCTCCAATGTCTCAACAACTAAAACTCTGTTTCCTTTATAAAACGTAGCAATAGGAGCCGGTTTTGCTCTGGCAAAAGCTCTGATCAAAGCAGAGCTAACATCGGCAAAACGGCCTCTGAACATAGCACCTGCGGTTAAGGTATAGTTTCGATTTGTGTTCCAAACCAATCTCCAACCGGCACGGTCACTCCATTCGGTCAGCAAAGTTTTCAAGGTTTTACCTTCTTCAGCCAGCCAATCTTCCACCGGGTCTTCGGCAGAGCCGTTATCTTGCCCGTTTCCGCCGTTTGCTTCCTCTGTTTCGCTTATGGAAACGCTTTCCTCATAGTCAACGACTTCTTCTTCAATACCGCCGACCGGGGGAATGGAGGCGGAAAGATTGCTTCCTGCGCCGCCGTCAACAACCAGTTGATCTCTGGGGGTTCTTTCGCCATATTCTTTATAATCTGCAGCAACTCTGGAGTTTTCAACAAAATCATTAGTTACGGGCGGAATATTTTGAATATTCTGAGACTGAGTTTGCTGAGACGCTGCTGCCGAAGCAGGAGCCGTCGCAGGGTGAGACATATAATATCCTGAGCAACCGGTTAAAATTAAAGCACAAGATAAAAACAGAGATAATTTTGTTTTTTCATACATTTTTGCGGATCCTAAGCAATTTTTTTTCATAATTTTTACCTATCATACATACTCAAAAATAAATAATCAAGCGTAAGCAACAACTTATTACCATTGGATATACTTGTTTTTATTTTGCTTCTGTAAATTTGTGTCTTTAGCATTAAATTTAATAGTCCTTAAAATAAACGAGTTTGGTTCTCTTGCCGTAAAAGTCGTTTTAATTTTTTCTGCGGGAGCTCCTTCATTGAGGAGGATATTCTGCAATAGATTAAGCCGTCTGCGCTGCAGCAAGGGAGAGCTTGTCCCGTCAATTCGAATTTCCAGGCCGACAGAAGGGTCTTCGGCTGTCTTCTGTGCAAAAGCCTTAATCCATTTAAGTGTTTGCCCGGAAATCTCTGCCCGATTTGCCTGAAATGAAAGTCTGATTTCTGTTGGCAAAATTTTGGTAATTATTTTGTCTTTTTTGCGAGAAAAAGCCGAAAACAAAGAATTTGTATTATCATCAGACACTTCATCGCCAATCTCGGGTAGTTTTTCGTCAGAAGAGAAAATAGCGCTTATACTTTCTAAAATACCGCTTTTTTTATTGGCATCGTCTGTTGTATCTGCATTTTTTTCTTCTTTTTTTGCAGTGTCTTCTTCTTTTTTCGGCTCAACAATCAATCCTTTTGCTTCCAATTCTTTTTTAATTTCGGCATTCTCCGGCGAGGAAATAAGCTGCGGAGTTATATTTTCTTCCTTTAATATTTCTTCAGGAATGGGAATAAGCAAATTATCGACGGTTTCGGCCGCAAGCTGAATGGGTTTGCCGGCATCGGTCGTTGCATTTGTTTTGTTCAAAGCATCCTTGATTTGATCGGTTTCTTTTTTTTCTGGTAACAACTTGTTGGGAGAAGCGCCTCTTCGTGTGGCTACCACCCAGGGGTCGGAAGTTTGTTCTGCAGATGCCTTCTTAATATCTTTCATCTGCTGCCAGGATTTATCATCTTTTTGTGTGGCAGAAACCGCATTTTTAGGCGTTTTATCTTCCTTCTTTATACTTTTGATGGGAACATTGGCGGCGTTTAAGGCTACGGTGTTGTTTCCGATGCTTTCGGCAGCTTTAATCTCGGCATTGGCATAAAGCGGAGCATTATTTTTTTCCAAAGGGATAATACTGGAGGCTGCTTCGGGGGCTTGATCTTGCGTAATGTCGGAATTTATTAATTTTGTGTCATCTTGCGTTGTCATAGCCACCGTTATTTCTGTTTTTTCAGCCGGAAGTTCAATGCTGTTTAAATGATTAGGCGGAGTGTCATTTTCAGCGGGAACATTCGAAGATGGTCCGTAAACCACTTTTTTAACAGTGCCGTCATTCTTGGAAACCAAAACCGTAGCGGGCTTTTGCAAAGGCGTTGATTGAGAGGGTGTTTCGGCAAGCTCTTCTTTCAAAGATAGGGAAACATCGAGAGGTATTTTTTCCTCAAGCTGAGCAACTTCAATCGGCATTTGAGAGGTGCTTTTTTCTTTTTCAAAAACCTCGGCAGAAAGATTTGCTGTTTCCAAAGGTGCAACATAAGCCAAGTCGGAAATTTTTGCAGGCTCTGAAGAAGTCTGCCTTTTAGGAGTTTTATTAAGTTGAGACAAAATAATTTTTTTTGAGGGGTAAGCCGACCGGCTTAAATCATGTTGCTTTAAGAACAACACGATGTTTTTGCTGGGAATTTTTGCTTGAGAAAAAGAAGGGTTTGCAACAGGCGCAAAAAACTTATCGGCAGAAAAAATAGCCGATAAAGATACAACAAAACTGCAAATAAATGTTTTAACCCCTGCTGTTTGCATAGAAACCCCTCTGAAACAGTAGATAAATCAAAATCCGAATCTTGGCAAGAAGAGAAAGAAAATACCCCCAAATTTGTGGATTCTTTTTGGTGATAAAAAATAAAAGAGGAAGTCATTTGTGCTTAAAAAACAAAAAGATAACTATGAATTTTTTGTTACAGAAAAAAAATTTCAATTTAAACAATATGTTAACGATTTTGAACTAAAAAGAAAAGTGCTGGAAAAAAAATTAAAAATCGGATATTCTATAAGAAGAATTAAGGTTGAATTGTATGTAAGGAGAACAAAAATGCAGTTTATAAAGAAAAACATATGCACAATCCTGAGCTTGGCACTGTTTATAGTGTTAGGTTCGGTTGACAACGCGTTTGCACAAGCCGATTTGGTTAGAACCGCACAAGACAAAACCGTTGCTGTGTTTAGAGCCGTTAAAAGTATCATCTTTATCGTTGGTGGTTTCGGCTTGGTTGTTTTGGCCTTTATGGCAATCTTTGGAAAACTTGACTGGAAAAAGTTTTCAATGTTGGCCGTTGGTTTGGCCATTTTGGCTGCCGCCGGTGCCATTGTTGATTACGCAACAGGTTCAAGCGAAGGTGAAAGCTTCAATGATAGCTTTAGCAGTTCGGCTCCGGGTAGCTACTAAGGCATAACATCTGAGTTTTATTGTAATATAAAAAAGGAGACTGATTATGAAAAAAAACATCAAAAATTTTTCAGGCAGTCTCCTTTTTACTTTAATTAACAATAGAAATATATTTCCGATTTTAATATTTCTTTTCTTTATGTTTTTCACGCAAGCAGCTTTTGCGGCAGCTGCAACAACAAGCACTTCAACAGGTTTGTTTTCAGAGCTCATAAGCCGTGGAGCAGAAATTTTTAATGGCATGCGAGACATTATATATGTTGTATCCGGATTTGGCATCATCGGTGTTTCCGTTGGTGGCTTTTTTGGAAACATGAACTGGAAATGGCTGGGTGCAATTGTCATTGCACTGATGGTCATTGGCTTAACGGGAAGCATACTGAACTTTGTTGTTGGAGGCGAAAGTCAAACCGGCATTACCAATACATTAAAATGATGGGGAGAAAACAGATGAAATTCAATTCAAAATCATTTTGGTGTTCAGCCTTTATAATCTTGGCGGTATGTTTATTTGCGTTGGATGCATCAGCTGCAAGCAACAACATATTGGTTCAGGTAAGGAACCGGGCCGTAAGTCTTCTGATTGCACTCCGTCCTTTAATTTTCCTCATTGCAGGTTTTGGCTTGATAGGTTTTGCTTGGGGAGCCATTTTTGGTAAAATAAACTGGAAATGGTTTGCCAACATAGCCATCGGTTTGTTTTTGGTAGCTAATGTCGGCTTGTTTATTGACTATTTTGCTTCCAACAATGGCAAATATGAAGAGCTGGGTTATGGAAAATATTTGGATACAGGCTACAATGCCACTGAAGGGAGTTCTGATGATCCGAAATCGCAGGAAGATCCGGGAGAGGGAACAGCAGGAGAGTCTGAAAGCGGAGAAAATTCGGATTGTGTTCCCGGAACGGGTGTAAACTGCGGAGATAACAATGGTTTGATAAATATGGACGTTTCTCCGATAGTGACTGATGAAGATGAAGAAAATATTATAGAAAGCAAGCAAGAAAAACAAGACAGAGAGGATTGTCAGATTTTGGGCGGAACCTGGAATGGTGCAAGTTGCGATTTTGGAAATGATGTGATTGATGAAGATGCCTTGAAAGACGCAGAAAAAGATTTAGACAAAGACCAAAAAGCTTGGGATAAAGAACAGAAAGAACAACAAAAAGAAGAAGAAAAGGCACAAAAAGAGGCTGAAAAAGCTGAAAAAAAGAAAAGAGAAGAAGAATATAAGCAGATGAAAGAAAAGGTTGATCAGCAGACAGATGCTTTGAAAGATCAAATCAAGGTTTTGGAAAACCAAGCAAAAGAAGCAGAAAAAGCCTGCAAAGAGCAGAATAAAGAATGTGAAAATAATGTGGATTTGAAGGTCAGACAAAGTGAAGTCAATTGTGCCAACAATTATGCCAAAACGGAAAATGGAAGTGACTATAATAACTCCAGCTATAAAAATTGTATCAATGCGCTGAACTATATGCGAAATAATCTTTCCAACCAATGTTCTCGTCAAAATGACAGTTGTATGAACGGTGTAAAAAGCACCCAGCAGCAAATACAAGATTTGGAAAGCCGAATTGAAGATTTGAACAATTCGCTGAAAGAGCTGAAAAATTCAATATAAATTAACTGATTTTTTATAAAAAAAAGATACATTCAAAATAAGAATGTATCTTTTTTTTGTTATAAGTGAATAAAAACAGGTTTTTATTGCAAAGAACATACAAAAAGATATCATGATAAAAACAACAAAGGCATGTCAAAATGAGGGAAATGATTCTTAAAGCAGTGGCAAACCCGCCCAAGATATTGTGGGGGCCGTTTTTGCCTGTTTTGTTGAATCTCGGGCTGCAATTTCCGTTTATGTTCATGGCAATTGGATTGTTTGACATGAACCCGATATTTTTCTTGCTCAGCATTTTGATAGTGCACATCATAATAATAAGCTTGGGCTTAAAAGAACCACATTTGTCCACCATGTTGCAAGCATATGGACAAACATATAGAAGAACCACCAACCTGTATAAAGTAAAGGGGACGAAATTTGCACCCTGATAGTTTTTTTAGTATATTTGTAGAAGGGCTTTCAAGCGTTGAAGTGCTTGTGGCCGTAATAGGTTTTGTTTCGGCGGCAGCCTTTGCCGGATTTTGGGCCACCAAATTCGGGCGCTTGGTTTTGCCTCAGCCAAATGAGTCTCAAGTTTCAGATTTTCTGCCGTTTAACAAAATTTTGTCAGACGGTATCACCATAAAATGCTATAACGGCTCTTTTGTCAGAATATTCAGAGTTGAAGGTGTTGATTTGGCCTTTGCCACGGAAGAAAAAGTAAGCTCTATGCTTGAGGCCAGAAAATCATGGGTAGACGGCATGTCAGACTTGCAGGTTATATGCCGTGTCATCACCTTAAGAGAGCGCATACCGTTGGAAGAAGACGAAGGCGATTTCGGCAACCAACTTTTGGAGCAAATTTCTCAGGTTTGGGCACAAAACATCAACCGTGTATTTTCAAATACGCATTATATTGTTCTTTCTGTTCCGGATAGGACGGATGCGCTCAAAGATTTGAACTATGCTTCGCAGGCTCTTTTAGCCACGTTAAACGATTATGGCGTAAAAACCATGTATGAAACGCCGGACAGTCCGGCAACGGATAGCCCCTTATATGTTTATTCCAGGATTTGCAGCCCGATAAGCAAACCCCAACCGAAGATTCGCAACGCCGAAGGGGTGATGCTCAACCAAATGCTGACGGCAGACCATATTCATTTTACGGGAGAAAACGGCATAATCAAGTTTTTCTCCGGGGATAAGGAAGTTTATGAGATTGTGATGGGAATTCGCACCTCGGGAGACTATATGGACGAAGCCATGATAGCTTCCCTGCTGTCAATAGATTGCGAATTGACTTTGTTGCACAACATTAAGCCGATTTTTAGGGCCAATGCCAGAGCTTTGTTGATGCAACAACAAAAAATGGCAGGCATCACAAGCTTTTCGCAAGAAGTTGTAGACCAATATAGTTATGCCTTGGCCGCAATTGAAGAAAGTGATGCCAATTATCAAGCCCTGACGGAATATTCCATGTCTATCATTATTCGCGGTGAGAGTATCGATGAAGTTGAGTTTGGAGAAAGCGAAGTCCAAAGAATATGCCGTTTGTTCAGTGTTACGCCGGTCAGAGAGGGTTGGGTATCTCAGGCCACGTTTTTCAATCAATTTCCAACATATGACACCTATCCCAGAACATATCGCTATTTATCGCGTGTTGTGGCCACGGCGGTGTGCTTTGACAAACCTTCGGAAGGTTTCAGCAAGAGCGATTGGGGGCCGGGAGCCATCAGCATTTTCCGCACCACGTCAGGCTCGCCGTATCGTTTTCAATTCCACGTATCATCAGAAGAGTCAGCCGTGGCACACTGTTGTATTATTGGTCCGACCGGACAAGGTAAAACAACCTTGCTGACCTTTTTGGCCGGCCAAGCCATGCGACATCATGACTTGAAAGTGTTTTTCTTTGACAGACACCGTGGTGCCGAGATCTTCACCCGTTCCATCGGCGGCGCATATATCGGTTTTGACGGAGACGAGAAGAACGTATCCTTAAACCCGTTTGATTGCGAAGATATTCCAAACAACCGTGCCTTTTTGCGAAGATGGCTCAAAGCCATAACCATGGTTGATGATGCCTTGTCTGAAAAAGAGATTTCCCGCGCGGTCACCACAGCGTTTGATTATCTGCGCCCGGAAGAAAGGGTGATGAAAAACCTATACAAGAGCTGTTTTTCCCCGACGGGAAACATGCGCCGAGAGCTTTTCAAATGGGTTAACCCGGATCAATACGGCAACATTTTCAACGCCGACACGGATAGTTTGGATTTGAAAAGCAAACGTTTTATGGCTTTTGACTTCACACACATATTTGAAGATGAAAATTTGGCTCCGGCCGTGATTAGCTATATCATGCACCGAATTATGTCAGAAACGGGCGATGCCGGTATTCCGGCGCTGATTATGATTGATGAGACCGCGCCGATGCTGAAGCACCCCATGTTTAGAGATTATTTCATTATCGGCTTGCAAGAAGGACGAAAAAAACGTCAAGCTTATTTGTGTGCCTTCCAACAACCCAACATCATTGATAAATTGGGCATAGGCGAGGTTGTAAGAGGTCAGTGTCAGACGGTTATATTCTTTAGAAACCCGCAAGCACAATTGGAAGATTATGCAAACTGGAATTTGACCCAAAGTGAGTTGGATTTTGTCTTTGGCAAAAGCTATCGCGATTTTCCGTATGCCATATTATTGTCGCGTCCGGCAACGGGAGAGTCGGTGATTTTGGATGTTGATTTAAGCGGTTTGGGACCATATTTGAAACTATATAATTCTGGCAGAAAGAATGTTTTGTTGGTTGAAAACCTAATCAAAGAATATGGTGAAAACAACTTTGTTACAAAATATTTAAATATTGCCTAAAAAATCAAATAACCCTTTATAAAACATATGTTTTTTGATATAATAAAAAGAATAAACAACAACACAAGACGGAGGCAAAAAATGGGAAATGTAAAAAAAATTATGGCAGTGCTGATAGTCGGCGCCTTAATCTCATCCGTTGCTCCGAGGGCAAGCTTTGCCTTTGGCATTCCGTCGATTGATGTTCAGAGCATGGTTCAAGCCGTTAAGCGAGCCATTACCGATGTCCAAAATTCGACCCAATTAGCTTGGGCAACAAAATCTGTCAAAGGGGTGCAGAGTGCATTAGGTAAATTTAATGATGCCATGAACGGTTTTATTAAAAACAATATCACCAACAGGCTTGATACCATAAAAGGGTGGAAAGAAAAGTATGATGAGAAGGTCGAGGCAGCCAAAAACAACAAATGGTATAAAAAAGGAAAAGAGGCGCTGGACACGGCCAAAGAAGCCAAAGATCTGTATGAGCGCGGTCAAAATCTGTTAGATGATGCCAATAGTTTGAAAGAACAGGCAGAAAGATATAAAAACGATGCACAAAAAGCCCTGAAAGATGCCGAGATTTTGCAGCAAAAATGGGATAATCTGCAGCAAAAAGCTACCGATTTGACAGAAACGGCAAAAAATTATGCCCAAAAGGGTCCCCAACTTGTTGAAGAAGGGCAAAACTTGCTGAAAGAGTCAGAAAAACTGATTGAAGAATCAGAAAGAATCAAAGCGGAGAATGTGAGCGGAACATATCAAAATGCGTCAGATATGTATGACGAGGGAATGAGAAAAAAACGCGAAGCAGAATCTCTGATTGCACAAGGGCAACAATATATTGATGATGCCGGAAAATTGGAAAAAGAAGCCAATGATTATTTGGAAGACGGCTTGGGTATTAAAAGCGAGATAGATAGTCTTATGAACCAAGCGGAGAGTTATGCCAAACGGGCAGATAGCCTCATAGATCAGGCAAATAACCTGATTGAAGAAGCCAACGAGCTGATGAAAGATGTAGGCAACCTGGGCTCAAAGAAATAAGGAGACTAAAAATGAGTTATAATATATTCAAACAAAGCATAAAAAGCATTATAATCATTTTATTGCTCACATCTGTTGTCAAAGCGGAAACAACGGAAGAAAAAATAGCGCGTATTGAAGCAAGCTTGTCTCAAACGGCGGAAAAACAAAAAGAAACGGAAAGCCGGATAAAAGCGTTTGAAACAAAATATAAAGACGTATTGCCCGGAACAAAACAAAATCCATATGATGAAAAAATAGCCAAAGCCCGACAAGAAAAACAAACACAAACAAAGGCAGAAACCTCGGTAGAAGAGTCTGTGGGAGAGGAGATAAATCTTTTTGGCACGGAGCCGGCCCAAAAACCGGCGGCAGAGAAAAAGATACAAAATTATCCGCTGGAAAGACAACCGCAATATGAAAAAACACAACCAGCAGCTCAGCCGCGCGGACGTCGTCCGTTTACGCGCAGCCAAAATGATTGGGATAAAGGCGAGCTAAATTATGCCGTAAGGAAAAATGCCGAAATTTTGTCTTTTGCAAAAGAAGAAGATTCATCTTCATCATCTTCTTCGGAAGAGGCCTATACGGGAACAAATGAGAACAATGTGTTCATCTTTTCAGACAATATTGCAAACTATTGCAGAATAGATACGACGTCCAGTTCAGATGAAATAGTTGCTTGTTTGAACAAGGTGTTGAAAGATAGGTCCGCCGGTTCGCAAATGGCAAAAGATAATGTCAATCAAATGTATATAGAGTCTATGCAAGACACCACTATTCATGCTGTGGCGGATGCGGCAAAATATAAAAATGATTCATCCGGGTTTGAGGCCAATGTTTTGGTTCCGTTACAAGAAAAATCAGCCAAAGCAACGGATGAACGTGGTGATATTGAAGTTTTAACATTAATAGACATGGAAAACTATAAAACATTAAACAAATTAATCCAAGTTTATGCTACCAATTTGTCCGTGCAAGCCTTTAACGATTTTGGCTCATATGAAATGAAGACGGAGGCCATAAGTGATATTAGTGATGAAAGCAATGCAGCCGCAGAGAGCAAATCATCGAGCGAGAGTCCTGACAAATCAGATAAAAAAGAAGACAGCTCAGACTCAAGCCAAGAAAAAGCAGCAACAGCGGAATAAGGCTCTAAGCTGAAAGGTCAAAAGGAGACAAGAGAATGTCTGTAACAAAAAAAATAACAATCGCTATTCTGTTTTGGGTTTGTTTTTGCAAGCCGGCAGACGCTTTTTTTCCTTTTCCCGTTCCTTTGATTGGAACAGATATTGCCAACAATGTGGCAGATTTGGGCGAAAATATGATTGTTACGGCAGATAAGCTGGAGCAACAGCAGACCACATTTCGCAAAATGAGTGAAGAGTTTAAGTCGGGACCTTTTGGCTATGATGCCATCATCAAATATCATGATGCGTTAAAAGCCATAGATTTACCCAGAGACATTCCGGCAATAAACGCACCCAAGCAAGTTGGTGAAAATATTAACGACCCGGATGAAACGGCAAAGAACGTTGCCAATGTATATATCAACAGCTATTCCGAGAAAGGCGGCCACACGGATGAAGCCAAGAGAAACCGTCAAAAAAGGTTAGAACTATTGCAGGCCAATGTTTCATCCATGTATGCACATGCTTTGGCCACCAGGTTTCATTTGGCCAAAGAACGTCAAATGCCGGATTCCACGTTGCAAACGGAAAACACGCGAGAAATCATTCAAAGTATTAGGGCAATGCGACAAAAAACCACCAAACGATGGAATGAAATATTGTTTATGGAAGCTCAAATTACAGAATATAATGCCTCAAAATTGGCTACAATCATAACACTGAGCTCAGAAGAAGCCAAAGAACAAAACGTTGCGTTTCCGGAAGGAGAAAACAAATGAGAAAATATAGTTTAATGGTTATATTATCGCTTTTGTTTTTATCAATTGTGCCGCAAAGGAGCTTAGCTCAGGTTGTGATAAAAATACCAAACATTGGAGAAGATGTTGTAACAACGTTGACCAAATGGAGGACGCAGGCGGAAAATTTATTGGATAAGGCCGGAAACTTGTCTGTTGTCAAAACCATCGGCAAAGGTTTTAATGAGACCAAAACTTGGATAAACAACAATTTGAGTGAGCTCAAGTCTTTCAGAGATCAGGTCCAATCGGAAGTAGATGAACTTAAAGGAGCCTATGATGAGGTTTCAGACTCATATGAAGAGGCTTCCAAAACATATGAAGACACGGTCGGACAATATCAAAAAGTTTATGGTGATATAAAAGCATTGGAAGAACAATATCAAAGCATAAATAACAAGATTGAAGAATTGTCAAGTGAGTATAATCAGCAAGTTAATGCGCAAAAGGCCGTCTGGGAAGGGGAGAAAAACACCATGACGGACAATATGGCACAGCTGGAAAAACTCATGGCGCAAGACCCTGAAAACAAAGAAACATATCAAAAACAATATGATGAAATGGCTGAACAAAAGAAACAGATAGAAGAGCAAATAGAAACTTATAGCGAAGAAGCCGAAAAAGAGTTAAATGAGATGACCGCGTCTTATCGCGAAGAAATGGCAAGCATAAAAAGTGACATTGCTCAGCTCAAGTCTGATTTGATGCAGATAGGAGGCATCCAGGAAGAGCAATCGGCGGAAGATGCATTGCGCAACACCACGGATGTCTACTTTTTGCAATATGATGAGGAGCTCAACCCAGAGCGCCAAGAGCAAATCAGGAAAAACCGTTTTCGCGAGAGAAGAAAAAGCATAATAGAGGCCTATGTCAACGCCTTAAAATATATTCCCAAAGCCAATGATAAAAACTTTACGGGAGAAGATTTGGGCTATGGAGCCTCAACCTTTGATACATCGGTCGGAGCTTGGGGTGCCAATGCCAGATTGAATATTGAATATTTGAAATCATTGAGCGACTATGCACATCTGCTGGTTTATGATTTGAAGCGTCAAACCGCCATAGAAATAGCCAAAATCAAATTCTATAAGCTGGAAAAAGAACAGAAAAACATTACGGAATTTAACTTTGATGACTATGTCTATGAAGAAAAATCGAAAGGAGATAAATAATGTTTGGTAAAAAAATAAAATTATTTATCTTGGTAATGATAATTTTTTCTGTGTTGACGCTTTTTTCAAAAGCGCAAGCATTTCCTTTGTTTGACCCGGGTAGTTTGGCATCACAAGTCGGCAATACGGTAACGGCAACGGCAAACAAAGTCACCACCTTCAACAACAAAGTTGTCAAAGGTATATTGCAGACCTATAAGTCCATAGAAGATTTTTTTGCCAATTTGTTTACAAGAAAAGAGACAAAAGTTCCCGGAACAAAAGAGATAAAAGAAAGCAAAGTTGCCGATATGTCGAGCGAGGAATCAATTCGTGAAACGTTTCCTGAGCTGTTTTTCCGCTATCCGTCATTCGACCCCAATATTCAGTTGGCATATAAGCACGAAGGCAAAGAGTTTTTTGAAGACACAATGATAGAAGCCTTCACGGCAGTCAGAGAAATGGAAAAACAATTGATAAAACTGGATGAAGAGATTGCCAAAACGGAAGAAGATTACAGCGATGCAGAAGATTTGAACGGTGGCTTGAATAATATATATATGATTTCGGCACAAACAGATAAGGTGATGACAATCATTCAGGAATTAGTTGCCATCAAGTCGCAAATGACGGCGGCTTATGCGGTTTACGGTGAGGTAGACCCGATATATGCGGCGCAAGAGAAAAAATAAAATTTGCGGGAGAAAGAAGATGATGAGAAATATAAGCAAAATATGGTCTGTGAGCGCAAGCCTTTTACTTTTGCTCGGAAATCAGGCTTTTGCCGCGGAAGTTTCTCCCGCGAAGGCAGATTCTGCCGCCACAACAACGGCTTTGTCACAGCAAAATATTGTCAAACAAGCAGATCAAACAGAGACGGCACAACAAGAAGTTTCAGTCAAAAGCAGCAATTTTAGCGGCAGTGTGCTGAGTTATGCTCCGGCAGCCAAAACAGATCAAAAAAGTCCTTTTTCAGGTTCCGAAGAAGCAATGTCGGAGTTAGATAAACTTGAGCCGATAGAAAAAGACTTAAAAACGGCGGTAGACATTCACAATCTTATAAATCGGCTTCGCGGCTATAAAAACATTCAAAAACAATATAACAACACCAAAAGGTTATATGACAAGTCATTGCAATTGTTAAAAGATTCAGAGCAATGCACCATAGATTATCTGGGGCGCTACTTCAATAATCCGATAAAAGTTTGGTCCGGCACGGATATGAGAGAAAACCCGCAAAATCATGATCTGAGGCAAGGGCTTTCAGCTTGGGCAATTGCCATGTTTGAGACGGCCAAAGCAGCGGAAGTATCGCCGATGGATATCAGTGATGTTGTCAGCATAGAAACTCAAGAAACAGAAGTTGTGAATGAATATGGCGATGTTGTGGAAGTGGAAACCACAATCAACAGCTCCACCTCAACAGTTGGCGTAAATGTCAATAATTCCAGCAAGGAGAGCGGCAAAGTAACTGACATTTCAAGCCTCAACGCCTCGGGTGAGCAACAGGCAAAAGCGTTGCAAGAACAAACACAGGGCAACTATTTCAAAGAGCCCGGCCGCCAGGAAGAACTTGAGACGGAAGCCAGAAAATCACAATTGCTGAATTTAGATATCGGTGCCGAAGTTGCCGAATGGATGGCAGATTATTTGGCGTATGGTGAAAATTCGGCCATAGACGGCACAAAACCCGGCTGGAATTATCCTGACTTGGGCGGTGTCAAAAAAAGATTCCCTGTTTGGAATGACCAAAAAGCATTCTATTCTCAATATCTTAAAAGAAAATATGACAATATCAAAAATTATATTAAAAATTACAAAATAGAAGGAGATATCAGAGATATTGTCAGCAACGCCATATTTGAGCGCCAAAAACAATATATGAATGTGGCCGAAGAGCAAATAACCCTTGCTGCGGTAAACGCCAAAAATACGGCAAGAAAATTGTATGATGATAAAGTATCTGCGGCACAAAAGGATTATGAAGCGCAATATGATCAATTGTATGATGCTCATAGCGCGGTGATAAACAAAATCAACGCGCAAAAGAATAATCAAATTGCCAAGTATAACCAAGACATAGAAATCATAAACCAACATCGCAATGCCTATATGACACATATAAGCGATATAAATGCTCAAAACAATCGTTTGCAAAGTGATTTGCAAGAACTGGAACAAGAGTTGGCCGGATATGATAATATGCTGGCAGGGTTGAACCAAACGCCGGAACAACAGGCTGATTATCAAAATGCCAAAAAAGCGCTGGAAACAGAGATAAATCAATTAAAAAGCCAAATTGAAGAAAGCAAAAAAGAAAGAGATGAGCTGCAAAAATTATACGATGCCGAAACGGCGAAATGGGAAGAAATAAACCAAAAAATAAAAGATGTGGAAACCAAAGCTCAAGTAGATATTGCCGAAGAAAACGACAAGTTTCAAACTGCGGTAGAGGGTTTGCAAGCAGATTTGGAAGAAAAGATTAAGCAATATAACAGAGAGTTGGAATATAAGAACAGCAACATTGACCAGGCAGAGTTGGCTGCCAAAGCCGCCATTCAAAGCAAATCCTTGATTACGGCACAAAAAATTGTTTCTGAAGCAGATTTAAGCATGGAAGATGCCAAAGAAACGGCATATGAAAATGTGGATAAGGTTTATAATGCCATCATGGCTCTCGGAGATGATCTGTATCGGGGCAAAGCTCAAGAAACGGTTGCCGCATATCACCAAGCATTGATAGACAGTTTGAAAGGCAATCCGGCCCAAATAAACGGAGAAGAGCTAAAATCGGCAGCAGTCAAGGTTCATGATATCAGCAATTTCAACATTGATATTGTTGTCAGTTCATACATGGATGCCTTGATGCGGGATATGTATTTGGAAGATTATCGCAAACAAGTTTCCAATACGAATGTTTTGCTGACGGTTTCTGTTTTTGACAAGATGTTGTCCGGGGTTGACACGAGTGCCGACACGCAATATTTTGTCGGTTCACAGCCAAAGGTAGAAGATTTTCGGGCACCAAAGACCATGCCGGATTATAATTTACCGCCTTTGCGAGAATATGTCCGTTTGGATAATGTTGACTTGCAAAACTTGGGCAAAGATGCTCTGCAGATAACGGTTCCCGATATGGAAAACTTTGATCAAATGAACCCCAAATTCTATAAGGTGACGGCAATAGACAAAGAAAAATTCTTAAGCTACGGCGGTAAGATTCCAGAGGTTTGGAAGCTGATGCTGCAAGACAAAACCTTTGTTGACAGCGATTTTGATTTTAATTTCGACGGGAAAAATATTTTATCTTTGGGAGATGAAATGTCTCCGTTGTATCGAGGCGGCATATATCCGTGCAAACTTGTCGGCATAAAAAACTATTTAGGGCAGAGCTGCGATATTTCGGGCAAGGTTGAGAACGGAGAAGCCGTAGTCGATGTTTTGGTTGTAGACAAAGATAAGACCAATGCCGGAGAATATAAACTGACCTTGTCTTTATTGAGCGGAGATGCACGCACAACCGCCATAAACCAAGGTTTGCCGACATGTCAAAACATAACGGCAAGTTGTTTGGGCAATAAGGCACAGCTAAAGTTTTTGAACGGAGAAAGCCTGAAAAATGAAATAGGCGCAAAAATCGGCTCAGAAAATTATAGCGAGCTGGGTAGTATTTTGAACATATACACGGGCACTTTGTCCACCAAAGAAGACGTGAAAAACATGCTTGGCTACAGCATACCGATGCAATCTGTTGTAACATACAGCAAACGCATGGAGGAAAGAGCCAATCAGGAAGATTCGGAAGATTTAACCCCCTCGGAACAAATAAACGATGATATATATGTCGGAGCACAGTATAACAATAACCAGGTTGGTGATTTTCTGGAACATGTAGAAATGGAGCAAACCTATAAAGAAGCGCTGGATGATTTGCAAAATGAAGCCGAAGAGATGAAAACCGAACTGATAGAAAATCTTAAGAACTATGGTTTTGAACCCAGTTCAGATTTTGATATTTCAAAAGAACAAGATTATGAATTGGCCGTAAATAAGTTAAAATCATTGAAGAACCAATATATTACGCAAGCCAAAACACAAATAGATGATATCAAACCCGGAGAATATGATGTTTTGAAAGATTATCAAAACTCATACAATCGGATATATCAAGGTTTGTCAATGGATACGGAAGCGGTGATGACCATGACAATGGATGTTGATGATTTATCCGAGTTTTCCGAGAACTTAAAAACGGCAACGGTTAATAACACGGTAGATGAAACCTATGAAAACGAGGGTGATGAAGACTTTGAAAACACGTTAAAGTCGATGAAACCGGCCTACTGTGCAGGATATTAAAGAGCAAACTGATGGAACAAGAGAAGACACTGACAAACAACGGAAGCAAAGTTTTGTTGCTCAATGGAAAAGGGAGCAATGAGCAGATAAACTTTATCCAAGAACAAGAAAAAGAAGCAACAAGCTTCAAATTGATATATTACATCTGGATATCAAGAATGTTTATCTTTTTTGCCACCTTGTCGCTTCTTTTCATGTTTTTAACAAACCTGTCACTGTTTCGTCTGGCTCCATTGGTTGAGGTAGAGCCTTTTTTGATAATCCGTCAAGATGATTCGGAAAATTTGGTTCGTTCCGAGCCGATAGCCACAGACATGAGCTCCAAAGATTTAATATTTGAAACATTTATCAAGCAATATGTTATTTTGCGCAACACCTGGATCAATGACGAGCAGGAAATGAACAGCCGTTGGATGCCGGGAGGAATGGTTCATTTTTTGTCTTCCTGGCCGATATACAGCCAATTCAACGCCGGGGTAAAAGACACAATCATTGCCATAAAAAATAATTCGCAAGTCCGCGAGGTGGAAATAATATCAATCGGGCGTCTTGGCGGTAAAAAGAGCGAGGTATGGAAGGTTGACTTCAAAACCTATGATATGATGCCAAACAAGACCGGAGAGAGCAAAGGTTTTGTTATGAAAGAAAGATATTGGACGGCATCTGTCACGGCCAGACTATATCCCGAGAGAGTTTTCATGGGAAGAAGGTTAATAAATCCGCTCGGGTTTACGGTCATCAGATACTCTCAATCTGAGGTTGAAATCTTCTAAAAAACAAAAAAAACACACAATTTTAATAAAAGATGTATATAAGTTGGGGATTTTCTCTGTATGATATTAGACATTTAAAAGAAAAAAGTTTAATGATTTTAAAATAACAAGACGAGTGTTTGACAACGAAAGGCCTAAGTTATGAAAAAATCACTCAAACTTATATGCATCTTATCAGTTCTTTTTCTGTCAGGGTGTTTTGGCTCATATTATGAGGCAGAACCGATTGGCGTCGGAAAAGGAATAAATGAATTAAAATTATCTCCATGCGCTTGCATGCACTTGGATTTGCCGAAAAATCTGCCGGATTGGTATATAGAAACGATCTAACCTTTGAGGAAAGTAAATGGTTGAATCTTTACAAAAAAATCAGGTGGATCAAAAGCTCATATCCGGCCGCGCACAAGCCCCTTCGCAAAAGAAGGCTCAAAATGCGCCAAAAGATATTTTTGTAGCCAACATTGCTGAAAAAAGATATTTGTGGACAGCCAGAGCTTTTGCCGTTATCACGGCAATAAGCATTTGCTGCAACATTGTTTTGTTTTTGGCTATAATGCAGGTTATTCCGCTGTTTCGCGTAGAGCCGTTTTTGCTTTCATTTCAAGATAAACAGGAGCAAGTATACAACATTGTTCCGCTGCAAAATTTAGAAGATCAAAAAGCCATCAGCGAGATTTTTGTTCGTCAATATGTTTTGTTGAGAAGTTCGTTTTCTTCAGATATCCCGGAGATGGAAGCGCGTTGGATGCCGGGTGGTCCGGTGCAAGAAATGTCTTCTCCCGTGGTATATGAAGATTTTCAAAAAAACACGGCGCTCAGAGCGTTGGATATTATAAAATCCAAAGGCTTGACCAGAAGTGTAAAGATTATTTCCGCTAACGAGCTCACGCGCGGCTTGTGGCAGGTTGAATATGAAACAAGAGATATGTATCCAGATTCAAAGGCCCCGGAAGTCAATTACTGGACGGCATCTTTAAGAATAAGATACAGAGGAAAATCGGTAAAATACGGAGAACGACTGAAAAACCCGATAGGCTTTACGGTAGACAGATATTCTTTGACATATAACAAAGTTCAATAAGTAGAATGGTGTAAAATATGATTCAAAAAATAAGGAAAATATTTTTCTTCAACATAATGGCGATTTTTGTAAGCGTGCCATGTGTTTTTGCGCAAAATAACAGCCTCGATCAAAGTGCAGACCAAGATCAAGGTCAATACCGTTCTATGGATATGTCTTATGCCGGGTTCGGCTCAATCGGAATGATGCAAAGTGCCTGGCTTGATCCGTTGCAAAATTTGGGCGAAGGACAAAGCAAGCCGGCATATTCCAAATATTATTGGTCGCCGGATTTGGTGCTGCCGGTGCGTTTGCGTGAAGGCATGATAACCATGATCAATTTCCCTGATTGGGAGATGGTGGAAGATGTTTATATCGGTGACAATTCAACCTTTGACGGCCAAATTTCCGGGCCCAATACGGTTCTTTTATATCCCAAAAAAGGAGCCAATGTGGGTGTTGATACCAACGTGATTATCTTTGGCCGCTCCGGGAACAGATATGTCTTTTATGTCAGAAGTGAAGGTGTAAACACGGAAAGATTGACAAACTCAATCATAGATATTGAAGTTATTGGCGCCGATGATACCGGCAGCCTGGGAAATTCTTCATCCGTGTCAAACGGTGGAAAAGGGGCATCGGCCGGTAGCGGCAACAGCAAATCTTTGGCTTCGACTTATACCAAGCGCAACCAAAAGGACGATTGGCTGAAAAGCATTCCCGTAGACCCGGAAAAGTTCAGATTTGATATAGAGGTCTATGTTCCCAATCCCGATGATGTGGTAATTGCGCCGGAACGTGTTTGGAGAGATGATATTTTCACTTATATAGATTTTGGCAACAAAGCCGTAAATATGACGCAACGCCCGATTGTTACTCTGATAAGTGAAAGGGTGGAAACCCCGGTCGGCTTTAGGACCAAAGGTCCAAACAATCGTCTGATGGTTGTTGAGGCCGTTGGTGATATGGTTTTGAGAAACGGCAAAAGAATAATCTGTCTGAAATTAAGACGTTCGGATGCGGCCGGGCTGGAATATGGCATTTATGCAGATGATGCCGCTCCGGGATGGGATGTTCCGCCTCCGCTGAAAAAAGGCGATTTGGAAGCTGCGTTTAACACGCAAATGGGAAGCGGAGGAGATTCTGTTCGTGAACAAACCTTTGACACGCAAAACGGCGGAGAATTTATCTTTCCGCAATACGGACAACAGGGAAGCAATTCCGGCTATGGAAATGGAGCGGGAGCACAATATGGCGGCTATGGCAACAATGCGCCGAGCATGCAAAATTCCGCAGCCGGAGCGTATGATTATTCCAAAATGCAAAGGTTGCCGAACCAAACCAATGCCAACATAAACAGCGGCAACAGCAAATATTTGCAGCAATACGGCTATGGCAGCGGTTTTTCGGATACCAACACCAACATATCAATAGAGCTGGGCACAGATGCTAATGTTGAAAAGTTGGAAACGCTTTGGAACACGCTGAACTCAAAATATGGTGCAGACCTTGGCAGATATGAGCCGTTTTATTCCGTGGATGCTCCGGCAGACGGACAAGGCAAAGAGCTGTTTCATTTGCGGGTCGGGCCGGTCAAGAGTTTGGAAGAAGGCGATGCTGTTTGCTCAAAATTAGGACGTAACGGAATATTTTGTAGTGTAGTAAGAACGCAATGACAAAAAAAGAAACGGAACAACAAGTTTTAACACATTCTGAAGCTTATGTGAAGAAAACCAACAGAATCATATTGATTGTTGGTTTTACTTCGTTGTTTTTGTTTATTGTCGGTGTGGTTTTATTATTAACGGAAGATACCTCAAATTATGAATATGAGGAGCCAAACTTCACGGATAATGCCGATGCCTTGAACATTGGGCAGCAAAGTCCGCTGTTAAATAACAATATCGAATTTCAAACCATAGAAGAAGATGAGATTCCGATAACATTGACGCCAAATCCTGTGCCGCTCGGTTCGGTTGTTTTGGGCACGGATGCGCAAAATGTTTTGACCTTGGGAACCAACGGCAAAGCCTCAATCGTCATAACGGCCGTGTTTTTGGCAGAACCGCCGGTAGATGGTTTTAGTTTTGAAGACAAATGCACGGGGCGGACGTTAACGGGAAAAGACACTTGCCATATTAGCATAAAATGGGTTCCGGTTTTGGCGGGAAATGTTCAAAATAACTTTATTATATCTTGGCGAGAGACCAATTTGTCGGCACAGAGCATAAAATCGGAAAAAGTCCCGGTGATCGGAAGCGCCATCACGCAAGAAGAATGCAACTATTGTGAAACGCCGATAACATCATCGCCGGCAACATCAAACCAAGGAAAAAAAGTGAGACAAGCCATCGGCCCGGACGGCAAAGTAATTGGTTGGATTGATGAAGAAGGCATTGTCAGGGACGAAACCGGCAAGATTATCGGCCGCGTAAACAGCAATGGATTGATTGTTGATGACAATGGCAATGTCATAGGTATTGCCGACAATCAAAAAATTGTCGTGGATGAAAACGGCAATGTCATCGGCTATGTCGGGGCAGACGGACAAGTGGTGGACAAAAACGGCAATGTTATAGGCAAAGTTTTGCCGGACGGAACAGTGGTTGATAAAAATGGCAATCTTTTGGGCAAGGTTGTCGAAACGGGCTATGTATATGATGAAAACGGCAATATAATCGGCCGAGTTTTACCCGATGGCAGTGTTGTTGATGAAAATAATAATGTTATCGGCCGTGTCAATGCAAACGGAGAAGTTGTTGATTTGAACGGCAAAAGGCTGGGCTATGTCTCCAAGCAAGGCCGTGTTGCCGTAGATAAAAACGGCAATCGCTTGGGCGTTGTTATGCCCAACGGCTCCATTGTTGACAGCAATGGCAACATAACCGGCAATTTAGATGATAACGGCAATGTGATAAGAGACAAATTTGTTGGTGTTGTCGGCAATAAGGGCACAATTGCACGAGATGAAAACGGCAATATAATCGGCTATGTAAACGGCAAAAATGAGGTCGTAGACGGAGATGGAAAGATTATCGGAAGTGTTGATTCTTCAGGAAAAATCATAGATAAAGACAAAAAAATAATCGGAAATGCAGATACCGGGGTCAACTTGGCATTAGACGGCAATGGCAAGGTGATTGGTTATGTAAATTCTCAAGGCCGAACATATGGGTTAAACGGAGAATTTTTGGGTGAAGCAGATAAAAACGGAAAAATAATTTCCAACATTCCCGAGATTGTGGGCAGCCTGGTAGATACGAGTTTGCTTGCCATAACGCCTAAAGGCCTGGTTCTTGGAAAAATACAAAATGACGGCACGGTTTTGAATGCGCAAGAGCAAATTGTGGGCAGAGTATTGTCCAACGGCTTGGTCAAAGACGTTTCCGGCTCTGAAGTTATCGCCCGAACGCTCAGAGGCGGCACTGTTGTTGGATATGGCTGCACCCAAGTCGGTTCGTTGGATGAAAACGGAAAAATAACCAAAAACGGTGCCGACATAGGCGCAAAAGTCAATTTTGACGGCACAATAGTCAGTAACAACGGCGCATTTTTAGGTGCGGTTGTTCCGACGGGAAAAGTTTTAGATGACAAATGCCAAATTTTGGGTATGGCGGCAGCCGATGGTTTGGTTCGCGATAATGTCGGAAAATATGTTGGTTGTGTCAACCCCGACGGCACGGTATTAAACGAGCAGGGGACAATTATCGGTAAGGTTTTGGAAAAAGGTTATGCGGCAGACATCAACGATCGCTATTTGGGAAAAATAGGCGATGACGGCTTTGTTAAAGACAAAGATTCTCGGTCATTGGGTTGTGTCGGCATTTTTGGTGATGTTTTGGATATCAACGGCAAATATATCGGTTCAAGAGTTTCTCAGAAATATGCTTTTGATATAGACGGAAACTTTTTGGATATTGTTGACAACACCGGCATGGTTTCATTAACGGGAGAAAATCCGGCGCATCTTTCTTCCAACAACTTGGTGATGGATGAAAATAACAAGATTATTGGTTTTGCCATAGACAATCAATCCTTTGTCACGGATGCTGCGGGACAGGTTAAGGGCAGACCTTTTTATGATGGCAAGATATATGATTTCAAGGGTGTAAACATCGGCAAAATCAAAGGAAGCAAAAATATCTTTTTAAGCCGAAAGCTAAATGCGCTTCAAAATGCAGAAATCATAGTTGATTTTGATGGAAAAATTTTAGGAAAGAGCACTCCTGATGGCAAGGTCGTGAGTCGTTTTGGTGAAAAGTTAGGTAAAATAGACGGCAAAGGCAGATTCTTCAACCAAGAAGGCATCTATCAGGGCGGATACTTGAAAAAAGGTGCTGCCATAGGCTATAACGGCGCATATCTGGGCTATGTAACCAACCGCGGCATTGTGAAAGATTTGGACGGTCAAGACAACGGCAAAGTGACTTCTGATGGAAAAGTTTTGGACAATAAAGGCAAAATAGCCGGAGAGGTTGTTCCCAAAGGAGCCGTAATTGACAGCAACGGCCATTATGTCGGCACGTCTGACGGCTTGGGCGAAATATTGAATATGAAAGATGAAACAATCGGCATTATATTGCCCGGTGGTTTTTCAGAGCAAAGCTATAGCGTCATAAAAGAAGGCGGCATTATGGACTATTCCGGCAACATTGCGGGAAGTATTTTACCAAATGGTAAAATTATCGATATCAATAATATGCAAGTTGGGCAGATTCTTCCCGATGGCAGCGCCATAAGTGAAAACGGCAAACTTTATGGCGAGATATTAGACGGGGACATTGTCATCGGAAATGATGATAAAGTTGTGGGTTATGTGAATATTGATGGTACAATAATTGCAAAAGATGGTAATATCATTGGCAGAACCCTGTCGCGAGACTTGGCCGTGAGTAACAACGGAGAAATATTGGGCCGCATTTTCAAGCTTGGTGTGAGCATATTAAATGACAAAGGAGAATATGTCGGCCGTTTGTCACCTCAGGGAGAAGTTCTTGATATGCAAGGAAAAACAATAGGTTATATAAAGAACAACGGCTCTTTTATAAATTTGGATAAAAAAATTGCAGGATATGCACTGCAAGAGGTGGCAAAAAACCGGAGGAATTAAACTTTAATGCTGCAAACCCGAAAAATACAAAGCCAAATAAAGAAAATAAACCAAATATTGATTTGTTGTTTGGTTTGTTTGCTTTTAAATGTAAACAGCACGCAGGCGCAGGAGATCACGGCCATAAATTTTAACGGCGATTTGCTTGGAAAAGTGATTCCCGACGGCAACGTAATAGGTTTTGATAACAGCATTATCGGCAAGGTAACGGCAGATAGTTTCATTGTTGACTTCAACGAAGAAATAATCGGCGGTATTGTTCCGCAGGGTGTTGCCATTGGAAATGATACCAAACTTTTGGGCAAAATAAATACAGACGGGACGGTCCGTTCTCCAAGCGGCAATATAATCGGCAAGACCTTGCCCAACGGTATGGTTGTTAATGACTATTATGAGATTTTGGGAGCTGTTTTGTTCCCGGGTTTGGTTTATGGAGATTCCGGGCAAACGGTTGGTCGTTTGACCGGCGACGGAGATTATGTCAACCTCAAGGGACAAAAAATTGGTTTCATCACCCCGGATGGATATGCTTATCGCAAGGTGGCGGAAGATTATGTTCTTGATGGACGGTTAATATCATCAAAGATGGTCGTTTCATCAGAAGGCGAGTTTTTGGGAAGTGTTTCTCCCGGCGGCGAAGTTTATGACTTTGACGGCAAAAAAATCGGAAATCTGAAAGCCAATGGCTACGTTTATAATGAGCAAGGCCGGGTAATCGGTGGTATTGTAAAATCGGGATACGCTTTTGACAATTTTGGCAGCTATTTGGGTTACATCAGCTACAACGGCTTTGTGTTAGACAAAGGCAAACAGGTTGGCAGGTTGCGTGCAGACGGAAAAATAATCAATGATAAAAAAGAAGTTATTGGTATTTTTGTCGGTGCCGATACGGCCGCAACGGATTCTAAAGGAAAATATTTGGGTCGCTTGCTTCCCAATGGCAAAATTGCTCCGGCCAATGAAGGAAAATATACGCTTTCGGCAAGAAAAAACGTTGTTGATGCGCAAGGTTCATCCCTTGGCAAACTAGTTGCCTCAGGCCCGATTATCAACTACTTAGGCAAAAATATAGCGCATGCCCTTCCTTGCGGAAAAATAATTTCTTTTGCCGGCAACACCATGGGATATACTAAGGGAGAAGATGCCTACAACACGCAGGGAAAAATTATGGGCAAAGTTTCTCAGCCGATGTTGGCTTGGCTCCAAAATGACGGATTAGCAACTCTGAGCGGAATTTCTGCACAAGTGGAAATGGCCGGCAATGTTTATTATCTGTCTCCTTTTGGTTATAGCATTAGTGCAGAGGGAAACTTTGGTGGAAAAACATTTGCCCCGCAACCGATATATAATCAAATCGGGGCAATTCCCGGAGAGATAACACTTAACGGAGAGCTAAGCAGTGCGGATAACACGGCAAAATTATATCCTTCGGGCTATATTTTTACACCGCAGGGAGAAATGTTCGGAAAGCTGATTTCTGCATCATATGCACAAAATTTTGCAGATGTTTCGGCCGGTGTGCTTTCAGAAAATAATTTAGTTCTGGATAAAGAAAAAAAGATCATCGGAAAAATTTTGCCCGGGTTGGATGTTGTATCAACAGATAAAGAAAACAGCACCAATATTCGCCCGATTATGGGAAAAGCCTCAGATTCAAACATGGCCATTTCATTTGAGGGCATTTTGAACGGATATGTAAATGAAGAAGGCAACGTGCTTGATTTTTCATCAAACAAAATCGGCCAAATCAGTTCGGAAGGCTGGTTGATAGACAACAACGGCACAATAACGGGCTTTACCGAAAAAGTAAAACCGATCAGAGATGAAAATTGTGCCTTTTTGGGGGTGCTCACACCAAGCGGAGATGTAAAAAATACCAAAGACATTTATATGGGGAAAATACTTGGTAACGGTCAAGTAATAAATGATTCGGAAACTATCATCGGCTATGGTGACACACCTCAAGCCCTGATTGATGAAAACGGAAAAATAATAGGAACTTCGGATTCTTTGGGGCAGGCAAAAGATTTAAAAGGCAATGTTTTGGGTTGCCTGTCCACACAGGGATATTTATATAGCAAAGATAATCAGTTGTTGGGCGGTAAAATAATTTTTGGCAACGTGATAGATTTTTCAAATCAAATTATCGGCAGTGTCAATGCCACCGGCCAAATAGACGATGCCAACGGCACCAACATAGGCCATGTTCAACCGCAAGGCAACGTGGTTAACAAAGCCGGCAAAACATTGGGACAAATTATGCAATATGCGGTTGCTTTCAGAAATGATGGCCGCTATTTGGGATATGTCCGAGCCTCAACGGCAGAAGTTTTGAATGGCAAAAAAGAGGTTGTCGGCAAAGTCAATTTTGACGGAAGCATCGTATTAGATAAAAAGAAAATAGGCTTTGCTCTTTATGATATGTATATCTATGACCAAAACAAAAAAGCCATCGGCATTATTGGGCGCGATGGTGTTGTCCGCAGCTTTAATAATCGGATTCTCGGTGAAATAAAACGCGGGTTTGTCGTAGATAAAAACGACAAGGTTATAGCGCGTGGCAACCGAGATTATTTTATCCGCAATGCAGATAAAGAAATAATCGGAGAGCTGGGCTTAGACGGAAGGGTCCTGGATTCTGAGGGGCGTGAAGTTGGAAAACTTGGAATAGCCGGAGAAATTGTTTCTGCCGAAAAAGGAAAAATAGCACAAGCTTATCCTCTGCAATATTATAGCAAAATCAGTGCGGAAGACGATTCTCGCGGTGATATTGCGTTGTCTGCAGATGGCAAAATTTTAGGCTATGTTGACGAGGATAAAAACGTCATAGATGCCAACGGCAACCTGATAGGAACGCAAGATGCAAAAGGTTTTATAAGAAACGGAAATAATGAAATTATCGGCCGAGTAATAAATCCGAACAATGTGGTAGACCAAGAAGGCAACATCATTGGCAAAAAAGATGAAAATGGTGTTGTGAGAGATGAAACTGGGGTTGAAATCGGCAGGATAGATGCCTCTGGTTTTATGAAAAACGGTGAGGGAAAGGTTACCGGTTTTGGTGCCGATAGCAATAACATTTATAATGAAGACGGAAACATCATCGGTCGTTTGAACGAGATGGGCAATGTTATAAATACCGAAGGTAAGAAGATTGGCGAAAAAGATTCAAACAACAACATTGTTGATGAAAAAGGCAACGTCATCGGCATATTAGATGACAGCAATGCCGTAAGAGACAAAGACGGAAAAATCATAGCACATGTTCAACCCGATAATCAGGTTGCAGATTTTGCCGGCAAAATCATCGGCACGAAAAATGCTGCCGGAAAAATAGTCGATTCTTTGGGCGAAATCATCGGTCAAGTTTTTGCAGATGGCCGAGTTTTTGATGAAAGGGGCAACTTTGTCGGTCAAATCCAAGGAGATGGTTCGGTTAAAGATATCAACCAAAAAACAATAGGCAAACTCAATGCCGACGGCACGGTTGTAAACGCCAACAACAGCATAATCGGCGGCATAGGTCGCGGTTGGTATGAAAAAGTCACCCCGCTTGAGAAGAAAGAAGAATCAGATGTTTTGCCGATAGGAACGCTTGGCAATACAGGTTCGGTCGGCCAAGGTGGAAAATATAGAAAATCATTGAACATAGCCTTAACGCCGGATGGAGATTATCTGGGAGATATAATGGAAGATGGCAGTGTTGTTAATAAAAACGGCAAGGTCATTGGTCAAAAAACGCCAGATGGGCTGATTATTGATAAAGACGGCACGTTGATAGGCATAGAAGAAATAAAGAAACCTGCGGGAGGAGATATTTTTGTTCCGGCCGGCACATTTGGCCAAGGTTCAGCCTACGGCATCGGAACAGGTCCGGGGGATAACTTAGGGCCAGGCGGCGGCTATGGCCCCGGAGAAAGATACAATGCGCAAAGGAGTGCGGCTTTGGCGGTAGCACAAGGGCAAAGACGTCAAAATATGCAAGTAGGCAAAATCAGCTCTTCAATCAGGAAAGAAGCTTTTGACGGCATGCAAAAAGATTGGAGCGACCAAGGTATTGATAAAATCTTGTCTTCATGGCGTGTAGACATGAGCGAAATGATATTGGCAGACAAGCCGATTCCGGCAGTCTTAGCCCGTTCAATTGATTCATCCAACCCCACCCCGGTTACAGCATTTGTTGAAAGAAACGTTTATGCCGAAGAAGGCAGAAACGTGTTGATTCCTGCCGGCAGCCGGTTGATTGGTGAGTTTAACAGCATGGGGGCAGAGCAAGAAGCATCATCTGAAGCCGTCAAAGTTCAAATTAGTTGGCAGAGGCTGATTCGCCCGGATGGTTCAATGTTTAAGTTTGATGGTGTAACGGCAGATGCTCAAGGCAGAGGCGGTGCATTGGGATATTTGGACAGACAATTGTTCAGTCGATACAGTATGCCTTTGTTAACCACAGTTCTAACCAGCACAACGGCATATTTGATGGCAGATGATTCAGAAACATCTGGAGAAACGGAATCCTCAAAGCAGCAAGCAGCTAATGATGCAAGACAAAATTTCTTAGATCAGATGAATCAAGTCTTTTCAAAAATTTTGGATGATAAAGCAGACATTGTTCCTTTGTCATATGTTCCGGCCGGCACCAGAATTATTGTCTTTCCAAAATCAGATTTATGGTTAAGAAGCATTGATCGTGATAAAGAAGAAAGCAGTGCCGCGATGGAGCGTCCGAAAGTTTTGATTGATGACCAAGCAAGATTGAGAGATGATAACAATAATGGAAGCAGATCAGGACAAAGCAGCACAAGCAGCGGTTCTTCATCAGATAATGGTCAGGTTACCTATGAAGAAAATCAGACAAAATCCCGCCCGTTGATTGCACCGGAAAGATACAGTAAATCAAACAATAACACGCAACAACGCCAGGTTATAGTTCCGCCGCCGCCGCCGTCAACATCGGGAGCAACCTCAAGCAGAGCAAGTTCGGGTTCAGGCAACAGCAGCGCAAACAGTAGTTCTGGAAATTCAAATAAAAATAATTCTGTCCCGCAATTGTTTTAAGGAGAGAAAATGAGTTTTGCCGTATTAGAATCAGTTTTAAGGCCTTTGGCATATTGGTATAACCAAGACAACATTGAAGAGGTTGCCATCAATCGGTCAGGTCAAATATGGCTCAGACTACGCGGTAAAAGGGCATATCCGTGGGTAATGTATAAAGATGAAAATTTAACCAAAGACTATTTGATTGATCTGCTTTATATCATAGCCAATACATATGAACTTCCTTTTGACCCGGTTTCCGGCAACCCGGTTGTATATGCCACGATTCCGGGAGAGCACCGTTTTTCGGCCATAGCCGGAAAAAACGTCATGTATGACCAAGATGACTTGACAGGCGGAGTGGCCTTGACCATCCGTGTGCATAGTGATGATGTTGCTTTCGGTTTAGGTGATTATGGCTTGAAACAAGGAGAAAAGCTGCATCAATTAAGTGCCATCAAAAAGATAAAAGACCCGGATGATCCTTATGAAAAATTGCTTTTGAGCATCAAGCGCGGGGACCACATATTGGTTTCCGGCGCCACGGCAACGGGTAAAACAACTTTTTTAAACAATTTGTTGAAAATATTAGACATTCACAAAAGAATATTGACCATAGAAGATACGCGAGAGCTGATTGTTCCGCATCCAAACCGGGTTCACATCACCTTGTCCAGAACGGAACAAACCAACGAGTTAACCTATGCCAAAGTCATAGACTTGGTTGTCCGTTTCACACCGGATGCCATCATCGGTGGTGAGATATCAACCAACAATGCGGCCACCATATGGGAGCTTATGGGATCAGGACACGACAACTGTTTAGCAACAATCCACGCGGAAAGTTCTGAAGCGGCATATAATGCATTTGTAGACAGAATAATGCACACAGCCCCAACAATAGATAGAAACAAAACCATAGAAGAAATGAGAAAAAAGCTGCGTGTGGTTCAAATCAACCGCGACGGCAACTTAAGAACTGTGACGGAAATCACATAGGAAAATGCTTTTCACAAAAAAAAGACCAAAATTTTTGGTCTTTTTTTGTAGATAAATAATTATTGCAACGGAGGAATGTTAAATTGCGCAATTTCTCCGGGTTTAATTTTTTTATTGGAATAGCGCATATTTCCCGTTTCAATGATAAAGCGTTGTCTTCCTGTGAGTTGAGAAGCCAAATCATAAAAATCGCTGGCGATCAGTTCTTGACGCTGCGGATTCATAATATACAAGACGCAGCCCTGAGTTTTTTCTGCCACGCCGCAACGAGCGCGTCCTCTTGGCACTTCTGAATTAACAACCACGCCCTGCAAGCCGTCACGCACAATAGTTTGCTGAGCAAAGAAAATTTTGGCAAAGATCAGGCCGACGACAAAGGCAACCACGCCAACAATGACTGAGATTTTATTTTCAGATATTTTTGTGAGCAGGGGTGCTTTTTGCTGTTCGGGATAAAGCTCGTTTTCGCTGATGAAATGCGGCTGATTATTATTAGCAAGATTGTCGGTATCAAAAGCAGTGATGGCTGTATGCTCGGAAAAATCAGCGGGAGCATTTTCTCTGTTTTGCGGAGCGACCTGCGGTTGATAAGGTTGTCCGGCGGCGCCTTGAGGGTTGACTCTTTTAATTGGGCGTTTAACTTTTTTCAAGCGTTTATTATTAGCATAGATTATCTCATCATTATCCATTTCAAACTCCTCGTCGCAAAATTAAATTTTGTTTTGTAAATGTTGAGAACTTTTCATAGTTCTGATAATTCTAGGCACCATAAACACAATAGATTGTGAATTTTTGCCCTGGATACCAAAGATTTCATTAGGAATACCGATAATCAAGAAATTTTCCCCGAGTTGGCTGCGAATGGAAAATTGGGTAATTTCGCCGCCGGTTGAATCGAGTGTGATATTAGAAAAAATCTTATTATTTTGTTCCAAAGAAGCTTTAGCCAAGATAGAAAGGTTGGCGTCGATATCTTTTCTGTTGCCGCATTTACCGACATCAAAACGGGCATACCAGAGGTTTGGCACAACAAATTTACCCTGAGCAACGGGTTCAACGCGCCCTTGCCGGCTGAGAAAAGCAACCAACGAGCTGATATTGAGGTCATTAGAGGCGGTCAAAACGCGGCCGATAACACCGCTTTTGGCAGATTTAATTGTGCCATAGTCAAAAGTGTTGAGCAGTTTTTGCCATTCAATATCGTTATGTTTTGTGTTGGGATAAACTTTCAAGACATAAACATCGAAAGCAATCAATGTTGGATTTTCTTCAAAATATCCGATGAGGGTAAGAATTTTGTTTCTCAGCTCAAAATCTGCATCAAAAGTAATGGAATAGTCGTCCCAATTTGAGGTCACATCGGTGATTCCGGCTCCGCGCAAAACATCAAGCAAAGCAAGCAAAATGGGGCGGGACTTTGGCACATAAAGACTAAAATTTGCTTTTCGGCTGATACGCAGTGTTTTATTATGCGCATCATAAGAATAATAAATTTCGGCGGCATCGGCAATCATCTTAATCACTTCAGAAAGTTCTCCGCGCAAGTTTTCGGCAGAAATACTGGCATACGGGGCATCTTTTGCCACCAGCTTGATTCCGGCCTCTTTGGTAAGTTTGAGCAGTGCTTTTTCGGCAGGCATCATACCGAAAGAAAAGCCGGTAACTTCGAACCTGGGCAGCATATCATTATTGCCGTTTTGCACCAAATTAAAAGCCTTAACATTATAAGGAATGGTTGTAATCATTTGCTGTGTCTGCCAGTTGACGGAACAGCGTAACGGTGTTTCAAGGTCAAACATACTGGCGCCTTTAGGGGTTCTAATCATATTAGGGTTTTGCGGCAAAGAGATTTTGGCCTCAAGGCCTGATTTTTTAAAATTAATGGCGGGTTCTTGAGTTTTTTGAGCCTGGCAGGCGCACAAGAAGAAAAGGAGCAAAAACAATGTATATTTTTTGAGTGTATCAAACATTTTTTATTGACCTTTGTCAGAAACATTTTGCGGTTGCGGCCGAGGTTGAGGTTGCGGCTGAGGTTGCGGCTTTGGTTGCAAGGGGTCAGGTTCAGCAGGGGCTGCATCGGGAGCAATATTTTGTTTGAGCATCAATTTTTCAATAACCTCATCCATACTCATACCGGCACCGACGGTGGGATCCTGAGATTTATCAACGGAGCCGAGAGCCTCTCTCATTTTTTCAAGCTCTTGAGCCGTATCTTGTTTGATCATATCCGGCGTAGAATTACTGCGCAATTCGGTTTTATATTCATTCAAATTTTTTTTGAAAGCATTCATGCCGCCGGCAATTTTCTTTTCAACATAAGGGTAAAGTTCTTTATGTTCCAAAATAAAATCTCCGCTTTCGCTGATTTCTTCCAAAACATCCAAAATATAATTATAAAAAGGATATTCTTCAATGGCAATATTTCCTTTGCGCACGCAGCGTGCAGCAATTCTGGAGATGGTTCTGTCCAGATAATCTTTGAGCAAGATATAGTTATCCAAGACCCATAAAACGTCTTTGCTGACAGGCGGCAGATTATTATTTTGTTGTTCCGGCATTTAAAACTCCCTAATATCCGACTATTAATGTAATGTAGCTCACGGTTTTTGTAAATTGTTATTTTAAGATTTTATATATTATGTGTATGTTCTTAATTATCCTTATCTGAGTTTGTTTTCATAAGGGTTTCATCAGTATCTTCATCAGGCACTTCTTCATAGGCCCAATCCCAATCTTCATCAGAGGTTTGTTCAGGTGTTTCTGGGCCTTGCGTTTGGGATTCAACCGGGGCGGAAGCGTCGGTATCATCATCGGGCACTTCTTCATATTCCCAATCCCAGTCTTCATCAGAGGCTTGTTCAGGTGTTTCGGGGCCTTGTGTTTGGGCTTCAACCGGGGCGGAAGCGTCTGTATCATCATCAGGCACTTCTTCATATTCCCAATCCCAGTCTTCATCAGAGGCTTGTTCAGGTGTTTCGGTATCTTGTGTTTGGCTTTCAACCGGGGCGGAAGCGTCGGTTGCGTCAGGCACTTCTTCATATTCCCAATCCCAGTCTTCATCAGAGGCTTGTTCAGGTGTTTGAGTGTCTTGTGTTTGGGCTTCAACCGGGGCGGAAGTGTCTGCATCATCAGGCACTTCTTCATATTCCCAATCCCAGTCTTCATCAGAGGCTTGTTCAGGTGTTTGAGTGTCTTGTGTTTGGGTTTCAACCGGGGTGGAAGTGTCGGTATCATCATCGGGCACTTCTTCATATTCCCAATCCCAGTCTTCATCAGAGGCTTGTTCAGGTGTTTCGGTATCTTGTGTTTGGGCTTCAACCGGGGCGGAAGCGTCGGTTGCGTCAGGCACTTCTTCATAATCATAAGTCGGATTTTGAACAAACTTCTTATCGGTATTATCGGAAATTTCCGGCTCTGAAAAATCAATCGTCGGCTCAAGAGTGGAATCTTTAGGCTTCAAATCAGCCTCAAGAGCCGGCTGAGATTGAGAATCATCATCGTTAAAATCCAAAAAGCTGTTTAAAGAATTGTCATCATCAAAATCAGCGGAAAATTTGTTAAACAAACTTTTTTTATCGTCGGTTTGAGGAAAAACGGTTTCATCGTCAAGCCTAAAATCATCAACAGGAGAATTTGCCGCATCTTCAGATGGAGCGGCTTTGCTCTTGTCATCAGCAGGTGTATCAAATCCGAGCAGCTCTCCCAAAGCCAAATCGGCATCGTTAAATTCTGCGGGAGAAACAAGGGATTGTTGATTTTTTTTCTTCTTTTTTTTCTTTTTCTTCTTGGGCAAATTGTCTTCAATGAGTTGCTCATCTGGCTCAGAAGTCTCTTCAGAAAAGTTATTATAAAATTTTTGCGTATAGGGCTGTGTCGGCACCTCTTCAAGCTCTTGATCTGCCACATTTTCATCAGTTGTTGAGGGCTGAAAAGAAGAGCTCGGGCTTTCCGCAAAATCGTTAGCAGATTCAGGCTGTGAAAAGGCCTTATCCGTTGTCGGCTGAGAAGGCGTTTGGATAGGGGTAAAAATCATATTTGAGTTTTGAGCCTGCCTGGTCAAAAAACTCAAATTTTCTTTATGAAATTCGTGCAAAGTATGCACCAAATTTTTGCTTGAAATTTGGTTGCTTTCTTTCAAAGCATTGGCAATGATTTGCGAAATCTCTTTTGTTTGCTCTTGAGCCATCTCCCGAAACAAACTTGCTTGAGCTTTAATAATATCGGCAATCAAATCTTGGTTGTTGGCTGCCGGAATATTGTTTATCTGGATATTATTGGCATTATTGGCATTGTTATTATTGGCGTTTATGGCATTTTGTTGCAAGAACATTTTGGCCATTTCCAGTTGAGATTCAGTAATGGCTTTGGTGATTTCTTGGGTGTTATCAACAACCTTAATCGTTTGTCCGCCGGCGGCATCAGAAATACTGGTTACGGGGGTTGTTGCCGATTTTCTGATTTCTTTAATCAGCATGGCGGTTGTTTCTTGCTGCGTTTTGGCCAAAACTTTAGCCAGAGCAAAGGTGTCTTTGCTTCTTTTTTCATCAGAAACGCTGAGCGCGGCAGAAATTGCCCCGGCAATATCTTTAGAAAAGTTAGCATCGAGCTTGATTTCGGCCCCGGGAGCGGTAGTTTGTGCCACTCTGGGCTGAGTTTGCAGGTTTTTAAGTGCATTCATCATTTGCGCCATTTGCTGTTTGAGCTCGGCGTTAGAAGAACTTTCGGTAACATTAGGTGCGGAAGCTTGATCGGCAAAATCTTTGTTGCCGCCCAAAGCATTGGATAAAATGGTGTCGTTTGCAATATCCGGGGCAGAAGAGGAAGAAGGTGCAAGGCCATATTTTGCTTCCAAGTCATCAACATATTCTTGCAGCAAAGTTCCGCCGGGAAGGACATGGCACATATGCCTAATCTCGGGCGGTTGGCTGAGAATCATTTTGTTAAATTCTTCTTTTTGAGCATCGCTGAGAATATGCATCTGCCTAAAAATATTTAAAAGGCGTTGCACGATAACAATCGGGTCTTCAACCCCGGCTACCTTCTTATTCCTCCGCAATGTAGAAGCTTGCTCAAACAAAATAAAAACCTGTCAAAACCAAATTACACCTAATCCATACGAGCCATCATAAAGCAATCTTGTAAATTTCAGGTTAATATTTTGCCGCTCGGACATAAAAAAACTCCGCTTTTTGCGGAGTTTTTTAAGAAAAAATGAAAAAATTTAATAGGTATCGCTTTCTTTGATGCTTTCAATGGCTTCTGTCTCATTAAGCTGCCGCAAAGTCATGTTATACAAACATTCGTTCTGGGCTTCTACTTGGTCACCGACGCTGGATGCCGTATAAGCAACCAAATTGCAATAATTTTGCGTATAAAGTTTCCACATATTCAAAAGCCTGCGAAACTTCTCCGGGTTTGTTGCGGCATTGTTCATTTTGAAATTATCAAAGAAGGCATCTTTGCCGTATTGTTCATATTGTTTTTCAATCAGCTCCATATAGCGCATGGCTTCTGAACGATAACAATCAGAGTAACTTGAACCTTTTCTTAAACATTTTTCAAGGTCAGACACGGGGTCGGCCGAAACATTAGGCGCATAGGCAAAAAGCAAGCCGAAAAAAATAAGCAAGAAAAGTTTCTTCATGTTTTCTCCAAAAGTTAAAGATAAATGGCCACCACTTTGTGGATTCGACTTAAGTCATCATTGCCGATTTCGGTTTTCTCGTCAGGGTTCCAACGCATTCCGAAAAGTTTTCCGTTTTCATCTTCGCGGATGCTGACAATTTTAGCCTCATGGTCAGAAACGTAGAAAACGGCAATATCGCCAACGCTGACCACTTCTTGCGGATCAACAAACAAAATGGAGCGTGTCGGCAAGAGCATACCCAAACGTCTGGTGCAAAGATTGAGGGCATAAGCTTCTTTTTTGCCATAGAGGTTTGCCGGGCGTTGAACTTTTCTGGTTTCGGCTTCAAAGTCAATAAGGATATTACCGTCTTTGCCGGCAGAACCGAAAACAGAAATTTTCAAGCCGTCGGGGTTAGAGCTGCCAAAAGCAGAAATGGCACCGCGTGGTGTGGAGAGCAGCTTATATTTGGCATCGTTGCGCTGAATAATTTCATCAAGCATACCCTTATCTTCCAGGTTTTTAATTTCTGTTTTTAAGTCATCAACAGACATGTTCAAGGCTCTGGCAATATTTTTCATTTCCTTGTCAGAGACTTCGCGTTGTCCCATCTCAATACGATGATAAACCGACAAGGTCATATCGGCGCTTTCAGCCACTTCAATCAGGGTCAGATTCTTTTCATTACGGATTTGGCGCAAGCCGGCACCAAGGGCTTTCAAGCCGGTTTTTTCATTAATTTTGTTTCGACGTTCTTGCTCTCTGCGCCAAGCCTGAACAATTTCTTGTTGAGAATTTTGTTCATTGACGAACAAATCTTGCAAAGGACAATCCAAGAACTCGGCAACGCGAACCAACTGTTCTTGGTCAACGCGGCGATATCCTTTTTCAATTTTTGAGATAGCGGAAAGACTAACGGACAGATGGTCAGCCAGCTCCTGCATGGAGCGTCCTCTAAGACGACGAAACATTCTGATCTGATTAGGGAAAATAATTTCTTCCATTGAAAATCACCTCATAATTAATCTCAAAATAAATTATCCTAATTTTAATATAAGAGATTAATTAATCAAGGAAATAGTACAAAAAAAGACAATATGTGTACAAATTGTCTTTTTTTTTGGCAAAGGCCGATAATCTAAGCAAAACCGCCAATGACGGAAGCTTTTTCTTTTCTTCGGTTGCGGACAAATCTTTTTCTGACGGTTTCAAGTTCTTCATCGCTGAAAGCGCTGTTGATCTTGTCGCCGAAAGCGCGATAAGAAAAATCCCCTTCAACATCAACACCAAACTTTGTTTTTTGAGCATAATAAGAGGATAAGCCGTAAGCTTCATATCGTCTGCCGCGAACAACTTTTCTTTCCCGGTTGATCATACCATCGGTAGCCAGATCCAAAGCATTTCCTTTGTCATCTCTGCTGTTATATTCCACCAAGGCGCGATTATCGCCGTTTTGAGGCAGTGTCATCCTCAAGCTGACGGAATTATTTTTAGCATCAACAGAAGCCATTTCAATCACTTCTTTGCCGTTTTCGTCTTTATACATTCTGATATTTTGCGGATTAACGTTGGGCAAAGAAACATTTTGTTTAAAGCTTTGTTCGGCATATTGTTTCATGGCGGCAGCCAGGATCATCTCGCGAGAAAAGGCAGAGCCTTGGAGAGCCAAATCCAAAGAGGTTGTGTTAAGAGAACCGTCTTTATTGCGAATGGCTTTCAGCCCGTTAGTTTCAATGGAAACGGCGCTGTCCGTAACCACGCCGTCTTTGGTGGTTTCAACCTGTTTCAAATATCCGTCCGAGCGGGTTGTTTTGACCACACCGTTGCCATAATCTTTAGAGGTTTCAAGCATTTTTGTGCCGTTGTTCATAATATTAACGGTTTTGGTAACATCTCTTCCCCTAAAGCGAGATTTTGACTTGATTTGATAAGACTGTCCGATGACATTTCCGTCTTTATCCAAAATATCAGTAGCCACGCCCATACCGTTTTTAACATCTTTTTGAATGGATTTGATCTGTCTTTCGCGGCGGGCATCGCCAATTTTTTCTTTTGCGGTGTCGGCAAAAAGTTTTCCGGCACTTTTTGTGCCTGACCAAGCTTTTTTGCCCAAGTCTTTTGCTCCTTTGGCAGCCATACCGCCGATTTGTCTGCCAATTCCGCTTTCTGAAAGGGCGGGACTGAATTGGTCAGCAAATAAGTTAATTTCTTGCAGCACGGTCCAAGTCAGCAACAAAATAAAAATCACTTTAAGCAAAGTGACCCCGCCCCAAACCAAAACCGTAATGATGGATTCTTGGAAGTTTTCATCGGTCAGATCATTCAAGCCGCTGCCCGTGATAGTCTCTTCAATGGCGGTTGTTAAGATGAGGATGACAATGCTCAGGAACACAAAATTGAAAATGGCGTTCATAAAAGCATTCCAAACATGTTTGACATAAGAATTTGTCATTTTGAAAGGATAAGCGCCAATGGCTGCCGGCAACAAAGCACAAGCAATTGTCAGCTGGAAGATTGAGTCAATCATAAGGAAAGGAAAGATAACAATAACCACCCCGGCTCCGGCAACAATAAGCAAGCCGGAAAAAAGATAAGGCAGGGAAGGAAAGATGAAGTAACTTCCTTTAACATACAGGCCGATACACATGGAAGCAGCGCCGATGGATAGTGTTTGGACCAGTTTTCCTTGAATGGCTTCCAGAGTGCATAAAATGCTCTGTCCCATAGAAGCAGGTAAACCGCCGTCTTGCATAACGGCATATTGCGTATTGCAAGTTCCGTCAGAAACGGCCAATTGAGCCAGTTTAAACCCGGTATTAAATATGGGCTCCATCAGCATGGCAAAGAAGGTATTAGAGTCTGCTTGCAAGAAAAGGACCACAATCAACACAACCAAAGACTTGCCTAAAAGTGTTTTGATGAGAGTGGGCGCATCTTTTGTGGAAAAAGAAGAAACAAAGCTCAAAATTTGTGATCCCATCCACAAAGCCCAAGCCACCAGTACCACCACCATAACCGGGAGAGAGAGCTTGTTAAAGGTCAGTTTGGCAATTGTGCTGGCCGTGTTAAATATAACCTGGAACAGCGGGCAAAGCATGCAGCCGCCGTAAGAGGCTTTATACTGGCTTGGCGAGCAGTTTTTCTCGTTTTCCGAGCCAGAGCTGGAGCCGCCGACGGCGCCGCTGGCAGAACATTTGAATGAGGCGGATCCGCTGCCGGTGCAGGCTTTTCTGCCGGTCACCTCTTCAACAATTTGTTCATAAGATTTTCTTTCACCTTCGGGTTTTTGTTGTTCAGCTTCCCAAGCCTTACGAATTTTCAAGGATTCGAGAGCTTCAGATCCTTCTCTGGCGTTTCTTTTTTGCACGGATTCCCTAATGCTGGCCGAAGAGTTGGAATAAAAATAGTCTCTTCTTTTATACATGGCCTCCAGCAATTCTTCTTCTGTCATTTTGGCCGGATCGCCGATATTCTTTTTAATGGAGTTCATCAAATTTTTAACACCGCCGGGGGAACCAAGAGCAACGGCTGCGGAGAACAGGGCCATTTGCAGTTCGGGAGACATGGCATTAAAATCAATTCCATAGCTTGATTTGATGGCGTTTGCGGCCACATCATAAAAGTTGGCTTTCATATAGTTTTCTTGAGAAGCCTCAAAAGCACTTTTGTTTGAGGTTGAGCAAATAGCTTTCCATTTATTTGCAAAATCGGTAGCCGGAGCCGTGCAGGCACGAGCATTCATTTGTTCAACCGTTCCGCCGCCGAGCTGAGCCCAGATTTTAGAGTTTGTTTTTTGCAAATAAGCCAGATAGTTTTTCATGCTACCCGGGGCACAAGCCAATTGGCTTGAACCGTAACTGCACCCGCCGATATCTCCGGGCACGCAATTGTTAAAGGCGCAAACATCGCCGGCAGCCTCATATTTATGGTGCAATTCGGAAATATTATCTGCCGGATACATTTTTGCACAGCCTGAGACAGAACACCTATCTTCCAAAGGCACATCGGCAGAGCCGCCGGAATCTGCCGATCCGTTTGGAGGAACGGCCGCATCGGCATAATTTTGCGGCACCTTGCACATAACGCCTTGCATATCAGCGGCAAAAGGATCTTTTTTGTTGACGGTTCCCGTGGTGCGCACTTCATAGTGCAAGTGCGGTCCGGTTGATGATCCCGTATTTCCGACAAAGCCGATAACGGTTCCTTTTTTAACCCGCTGCCCAACCTGTAACCTTTTACCGTTATAAGTGGCAAAACAGTTCATATGAGCATACAGCGTTGTATAACCATTGTCATGGTCAATTTGGATTCGGTTGCCATACCCCTTGGTATCAGTAGAGTCGCTGCGCGAAATTTTTCCATCGGCAGCGGCATAAATAGGAGCACCGAGGGGCGCTGCAAAGTCCACAGCCCCATGTCCCTTTGAGCCGGAATATCGCGGTGGAGAAATTGGGTCATTTCTGGGACCGAAGGTGCTGGAAACGCGGTTAATGGGGGAGGCCGGAGCCGCATCCAAACATCCTTCTCTGGTTTGGCAAGAAGCATCGGAACAGTTGGCATCATGGGTTAACTGAGGTAAATCATCGGCAGGGCATTCTTTTCCCAAGCGGGAAGGATCACCGGCATAAGAGGGGAGCATATATAAAAAACACAGCAAAACCATGCCGCAAAACATTGCTGTTTTGCCAGATCTGATTTTGAATATGTTTTTTAGATGTTTCAACATCTCAACTCCTGTTTAGGTTTTTATATTTTATAATTAATAAAAAACATTTAAAAAAACTTTTCTGCTTAAGAATCAGAACGATTGCGCTCTTCTTCTTCTCTTCGACGCTCTTCCTCCTCTCTTCGGCGTTCCTCTTCTTCTCTTCGACGCTCTTCCTCCTCTCTTCGGCGTTCCTCTTCTTCTCTTCGGCGTTCTTCCTCGCGCTGTCTTCGTTGTTCACGTTCGTCTCTGCGCTCTCTTTCTTTTTGCTCACGTTCTTGGCGTCGTTTTTCTTCTCGGCGTTGCCGTTTTTCTTGTTGTTTTCTTTCTTGTTCTTTGGCTTTGTTTGTAAAGTCGCGATCCTCAAAATCACGGTGTTCGCCTGCTGCAGCCAAGATAACATTTCTGCCGATATTGAGAAAACTAGCGGCAGATCTGAGAGATTTTCCGCCCACGTGCATGGTTTTGGTATAAGCGCGTCCGACTTTTGTTTTGGCCTTAAATCCGCGGTAGAGTGTTTTCATGCCCAATCCAACAACTCTGCCTGTAGTAGAAATGGGTTTAACGGTTGCACCATAAGCAAGGCCAAAAGCGGTATCAACGGTTTTAGCCGCCAAACCGACAGGAATTCCCACCGCAGTCATAAGCGGTCGTGTTAAAAATTTGGTGGATTGAAAAGCCGTATCAGCAAGATTAACAACATTTCCGCCGGCCTGCAAAACAGGATCAATAACCATACGAGCCGCATCATTAATCACCAATCCGGCATGCCCCACGGGACGAGCCACATATTTTCCGAACGCGCCGATGGTTTTTGCTGTATCAAGAGCTGTAAGAATTGTTCTTTCGCTTAAATTATATGAGGTATCAACCAAGTCGTTCGTAACGGCGCTGACGGATTTAATCAAGGCAACGCCGGGGCGGACAACACGTCCGAGACCTCTGGAATCTCTGACATAATCCGAATTGGCCTCAAGAGTTTGTTCTGTGCGCTTGTTGGCCACAAGGGGACCGGATTCTTTCCAAGTTTCTCTAAAACCTGTAACCCCTCGTTTGAGATCTTTGCCCAAGTTGCGCAAATGAAAGGCAGAAATAATATTGGCAGCATCTGTTTGAATATTTTGTTGTGCGCGTTTTTCGGCACGAGCCACGTTTTTAACATAATTTTGTAGGCCGCCTTGGAAGTGTTGTCGGCTACGTGTAAAATCTTGAGCGCTGGATGTAAAATCAGCCTTAAAAGCAGCGCCGGAATTTTTAACACCTTGAATAACGGAAGATTTTGCTGATTGCAGATAAGACTTAAGATTGGCTTTAGAGAAAGCCTTTTTAATATTTTCTGCTTTGGGCAGAGTCACGGCTTGTTTGAGCTGAGCCAGACTCTCGGCATATTTGGCATCATCTTGAGGCTGTGTGCTCGGAGTTTGCCCCGTAATCTCGTTTTTAACGTCGGCAAGCGTTCCGACAAATTGTTGTTTGCTTGAAACAAAAGCATCTTTAATATCAGAGAAAGGAACAGCGCCCGTGGCGGCAGCCTTATCGCCGGCTTTTTCAACACCGCTTGCCAAAGATTGAGCCGCTTTAGCCAAACTGACATTTATATTGGCTCCCAATTGGCCGAATTTTCCGCCGATAACATCTCTCATTCCGGCATGGTTAATCCTGTTATGTTGATCCAAAGAATCAGCCACGTTTTTAAGTTCATTTGCGCCTTTAACCCATTTTTGCGTTGCTCTTTGAACAAAGCGCCCGGTTCCGCCGGCAATTTTTCCGGCAGCAAAAGTTGCCGCGCCGCCGGCGACATTAATCCCGGCCTTGGCAACGGTTGTAGCAGCCTTGCCGGCTTGATAAGAGACAATATTGGCCGCAGTTTTAAAAGGCTTTGAAATTTTGTTAGATAGCCACATTGTGGCAGCGGTTGCCATATGGTGCATCGGGGATCCGGCATTTTGTGTCATGCTGCCGCCAAAGAACATATTTGGATATTTATTTGTGATATCTCCGATAAGTTTATAGGCATAAATATAGCAAAATAGAAGAATCAAGAATGATGGTCCGGTAAAGTCAAACAGACCGTCAATATATTCCACATTATCATTTTTAAAAGCCTCAAAAATGGCATCTTTGCCGCTGAGAGCCGTTCCGTTTTCATCAGTAATTTGCTGTTCGCTGACAAAGGCCTGAGAAATCAACCTAATGGCATAAGAAGATGAAAGCGCCAGGAATAAGAAGGTTCCGGCAGCATTGACGGCAATCATCACCACGGATTTAAGTTTACTTTTGGTCAAATTGAAAGGCCACAGGCCGATAACCACCGGCAAAGCAATAATGGCAAAGCCGATTTTGAACGGAATATCAATAAGATAATAACACACACAAAGCACCAGCATAAAGCCGATACACCAAATGGCAGCTCCGCAGAGCCAAATCCAAATATCGGGGATATGAATATCAATCAACGGTGCAGAAATATTAAAGCCGGCAATGACGGAATAGCAGGTCAAGCCATTGCCGATAATAAGGTTTGTGGCCACTTCGTTGCTGACGGCTTCAGAAAGGCGCAAAACCTTATCCATCACGCTTTTAGAGATAATTTCCGTTGGTCCCTGATATTGGTTTTCGGGTTGAGGCGGGGTGCTCACATCAATATTTTCGGTTTCCAACAAGAGGGCGGTTCCAAAGTCTGCCCCGGCAGCCAAAATCGGGTTAATGGCCAAGCTGACCAAAGCGCCGATCCCGGCATTGATAAAACAAAAAGCAACGATGACTTTGCCGATAAAGACCAAAATTTCTTGCACGGAAGAAGCCGGCTCAACATTGGCAAAGGAAGAAACTTTTTTCATGGCCCAAAAAGCAAGCCATAAGAAAGTTCCGAGCAAAAGGAGCTTATTACCGGCTTCTTTGGAAACATCATAGACTTTGCTGCAGGCCGTCATAAAAGATTTAAGCAAAACATTAACAATCTCGCAAGGGAAACAATCTCCCTGATACCTTTCTTGCAAAACGGTAAGACTTGGGCATTCTTCGGAATAAGAGGCAGCCGAAGCAGAAGAAATGTCGGAGCCGAAAGAAAACAACATCAGCAAAGCAAGGAACAATAAGATATTGTGCCTTTTTTGAAGATTAAATATGTCAAACAAAGAGTTTATCATGGTTTAATCTTTCCCCTGCAGAGAATTAAGCTTATCACTAATTCTTTTATGTGCATCTTTGGCATCTTGATATTTTTTGTTCACGGCCATAGCGGCTTTGCCGATTTTTGTTTTTTTGGCCTTTTCCATGGCTTCCTGAACTTTTTTCATGCGTTGCAGTCCGTCAATAACTTTACTTCCGCCGGCGGTAAGCCAAGCAAGAACGGCCTTACCAAGCCCCATAACCAAGGCTTCCAATTTTTTCTGAAAATTAGCTTTGACGGATTCGCCGATAATGGCAGAAACCATTTTTTGCGCTACGGAGAGCGTATTTTTGATAAGAAAAGCCAAAAGCAACAAGCCCATAACGGCGGGGTTAAGCTCTTTAAAGGCGGCTTCTTGTTCTTCGCCCTGCGGGTTAAATGTTTCTGGGTTGTCTTGCAAAATCTGCGTAACAGCCAGAAGCGCCATGGCAATAAGCAAAGCAATCACCATCATAAAGGCGGCAGAAGTAAATATGGAAACAACACCTTTGTTGGTCCAGTTTCTTGTTTGCTGAAAAGCATAGGCCATAATCAAGAGCGGCAAAATAACCACCATAATGGTAAATTTAAATATGGTATCCACCAGATAGAAGACAAAGCCGAGCTTGATTATGGTAAAGCAAACCAAAATGAGCAGACCGACAATGGTGGCCATAAAGCCTTCCATTTTCATAACGCGAAAAGCCAGATAATTTCCCAGTGTCAATCTTTCATTGACCGAGCAAATCATACATTCCATAAGGTTTCTCGGAGATTCTGGAAAGCCCGTCAAAGAGGCTGTGGCGATTCCGTCAGAGCGGCAAATGATGTTTTGTCCGCCGGTAATGGTTTCGCCAAACACGGTAATGGTGTTATTACCTTGGGCATCGGGGATGGAAGAAGCCTCCAAAATCTTGCTGCCGAACTCAAGAAAAGCATTATAAACAGGGAAAATGACCATATTTAAGATCCACAACAATCCCTCGGTAGAAGAGGCCAGATAGCCGCAAATAAAGCATAGCAATAGCTTCTGCAGCACTTCGTTCCACATTTCCAAATGTTCGCCGGAAGCATCTTTGAAAGAACTGACAAATTTCAGGAGTCTGAAAGCAAACCACACGGCAAAGGCAACCATCATAAAAGAAAGAGCTCCTTGCGTAATTTTGCTATACATGCCCATAGCCACTTTTCCCATGGTGTCATAAAGCAAAGAAAGAACTTCTTTTTGCCAACATTGCCGATGTTCTTCCGCCAAAGATTTTTCGTCTTGATCTTCAGGCATAGCCCCTTCTTTAGAGCAGCCGGACAAGGTAAAAGCTACCGCAATCAAGAGCAGTGCCATTCCTAAAAATCTCAATATTTTTACCTTGTTCAACATATTTATGCCTTATTTTCTTTAATCATTACTTTCAGAACTATTTCTGTTGTTCAATTCAGAATTAAGGTTCTGGCCTTGAGTCGTGTCGGTATGAGAGTTCCCGCCGGCACCGCCTTTATCGCCACAGGCACCGCCTTTATCGCCACCGGCACCGCCTTTATCGCCGCCGGCACCGCCTTTATCGCCGCCGGCACCGCCTTTATCGCCACCGGCACCGCCGCTACCGCTGCCGGCACCGCCTTTGTTTCCGGTTTTGCCGCCATATTTACCCAAGCCAAGCTTTTGTCCAATGGCGGCTCCGGCTTTTCCTGTCAGTTCGTTAGCTTTGTCTGCCACAGCCTTACGTGCAGGTTGGGTGGCTTTTTTGGCCAAGTCGCTGGCACCTTTGGCCGCCATACCGCCGATTTGAGAGCCGATACCGCTGATTCCGCCGCCGGACATTTTAGAAGCAAGTTGTGTTGCTTGTGAGGTAAATTTGAAACCGAAAATGCAGCAGAATAGTAAAATTAAAAATCCGCCGAAACCAATGTCAGTCACTTCTCTTAAAACTTCAACATTATCTTCAGCCATGGCATTAATAATGGCGTTCAAACCACCGGCCGTGTCGGAACTGGTTGGTGCCGTTGATGTTGAAGATGTGGAGGTTTCGGTTGTCGTTGTTTCTGTTGTTGTGGTGGTAGAGGTGGTCTCTGTCTTCGTGCCGGAATCATCGGAAGAGGCAGCCGGAGCGGCGGCAGTGGCCGTATTTCCGCCTGTCAAAGCCTGTCCCACAAGTTGCAGGTTGATACTGACCACAATACCGATAAATATAAAGGTGAAAACAACGTTGAGAAACATTTCAATTCCCTTTTTAGAATAACCGGTAGTCAGTTTGAAAGGCCAACAAGCAATCAGGAAGGGCATCAGAGCGCCAACCAAGCCCAAGGTCACCACGGCATCAATCAAATAGAAAGCAAAAGCCAAAGAAAGCATAATTGCAAAAGCCCAGATGAACAGCCCTTGAAACACCAAACTAAAATCCCAAAAACCAAGAATATCCGTTGCGGCATGTCTGCCCACACACATCAAAGAAGAACCAATGGCCTGTGCAACGGAAATTTCCATTTGCACGGAACGGATAAAACAGTCAAGTTTTACATACAAAGAAGTCGGCAAAGTGCTTGTATCATTGGTAATAGTAACACTTTGAACACACTGGTTCAGAAAGTCTGGAGAATTAAAAAGCATAGCATTGCCAAATTCCAACCCGGCACCCAAAACCGGGGTTATAAAATAATGGTATATTTGGTCGCGGTTCATCAAAAGCAGAAAGGCAATAACAACCTTAAAAGTCTGCACCAAAAGTTCATTAATAAATTTTGGGGCATCTTGTCTTGTAAAAGAGCTGACATGGGCCAAGACCTTAAAGGCAATGTAGATGGCAAAACCGACAGCCATCACGGTTGCAATGCTTTTGGCCAATTTATCAAAAGAGAGTTCGGTCATTTGCTGAGCAGCGGCGTATAAGACGGCAAACAAAGGGCAAAAAGTGCAACTTGAGGCATCGACAATGGCAATCGGTACGGGAGGACAATCTTTCATGGTGCCTTTTGTAGCCACGGCGCCGCCCCAAATAGTTTTAACATATTCAATGGTCTCGCCCGTGGTTGGGTCGGTATATGTATAAACATCCTTTCCGGTATTTTTCAGGTTATCCATGGTGTTGAAGAGAACTTTGAAATTATAAGTAAATCTATTCCACGCTTTCCCCCAAAAGCCATCGGCATTTTCAATATCTTGCTGCGCATCATAAGTGGCATCATTATAAGCATCAGAAATGCCATAATTTTCACCGCTGTCTGACCCGCTGCCGGTGTCCAATCTTTCATCTTCGCTCTGTTGCTGTTGTTTCAACACATCATAAGGTGATAAAGAAGAGGAAGAAGAATCTCCGGGGGCAGAAGTTTGGGCAAAGCAGATTCCTCCGGCAAAGAGATATAATCCGAGAGCTAAAATAAAGAAAAAAAACTTTTTTGTTTTACTCATCATCATCTTTATCCTTATGAAAGGGGTTGCCCAAAACCTTAACCCCGATTAAAAGCATGACAATCACTAATAAAAATGAGAAAACCAGTGCTTTTTTCCCGACAAACAATTCAAAAATATCCAAATAGTATGCCAGCAAGATCAAGAGCAAAATAAATATATTAATTAAGTAATTTTTCATCTTGTTTATCTCATTTCATATTAGCACAAAAAACGCAGCTAAAATGTTACAGTTTCATTATTTCTTATCAAATTTGCCGTTTTTCAAAAAATAAATAACCTGGTGGCAGATTTCTTCGTTTTTAAAAGGATTAAAATGTCGATTATCCATAGAGATAACCTGAGCATGTTTTTCCAAAACGGCTTCATTTTTGTCGTGCAATTCTGAAGATGTTTTGGCGCCGAAAAGCTTAAAAAGCTTCAAAAAGGGGTTTCCGCAGTCAATAACGCCGAGCGGATATTTTTCATCAATTTCAGAAAGGTAGATTACTTTTTTCGGGGTTGCATTTTTGAGCATCGGCCCGAATATAAGGTTGCAAGTTTTATATTGTGCCAAATAAGCAAAAAGTTTTGAGCCGCGGTTAGGCGGTGCAACTTCCACAATTTTGTTCACCTTAATTTTGGCTTGCCATTTTTGGTTTGTTCGGCTGAGCAATTCGCGCACGATAAGTGCGCCCACGCCTTTGGTCACAAAAGAAATCTCGTTCACATCAATCAAATTATTCAAGAATGTATTCATTTGTGCCACATGAGATTCCAAATTTTTTTGAGAAGAAGGATAGTTCAGAGCTGCGGCCATAAAACCGTTTTTGAGGGCCAAACGCCAAAGAGGTTTGAAAATATTTTTAGAATCATAAAGTCCGTGCAGCATAATAATCATATGGCCTTTTTGTCTGGGCATTTCATAAACCTCAATAAACTTATAAAAGGCTTTTGAGCATTTTTCAAAAGAGCCTTCGCAACGTTTAATATCCCAGGGGTCCAAGAGCCGACATTTTCTTGATTCGAAATAGCGCTGGATTCGCCATTTTTGATAAAAGAAGATATCTTCCCAGAATTGGCTTCCGCCGAGTGTAAAAAAATCAAACCTCATATTAGTTCCTTATTTATAAATATTTTGATTCGGGATCGCCGTAATGGTCACTTTAGAAGAATCGGATCCAGTCGATTCTATAAGAATCTGCACCACACGATTGTTTCGGCCATAAGTCATCTGGCTGAATTTTGCGCGCACGGTAGCCACTTCAATCCAGTTGAGCTTTGGCATTTCAGACATATAGAAGTCAAAGATATTGCTTGCATTGTAAGGAGAATCAAAGACCAGAGAGCCAATCCAGTTTTCGCCGCTGCCCAAGGCTTTTGTTTCTTCAATGTCAACATACGATTCTTGCGGAAACGGAATATCGGGAAATTGTGCAAAAGCGGGCGGAATCGCCGAACCGTCAACGCCAAGCAATTTTGGCTTTTCGGAGGCACAACCGATTAAACAACACATAAATAAGACTAATATACTGTTTTTCAACATTTTATTTTTCCTGAATTTAATTTTTTTCAAAAACTTTTAAAGCATTATATATTGTATAGGTTAAAAAAAAGAAAACGCGGAGTCTAAAAAAATAAAAGGTAAAATTGTGGCAAAATAAGCCCGAAAGCGGAGCAAAACAAAGAAAAAAAGAATTAAAAACAAAAAAAATAAATCAAGAAATCAAAGCATTGCGCCAAAAATGCAAAAAAAAGTAAAAAATAATAAAAAAAGGTGTTGACTTTATGGGAGAGGGAGGCTATAAACCGTTTTGTCGCTGCGATGAGGCACGGTTGCAAAAACCGGTGCGGAGTGGTGGTGGTTATAAGATAGAGTGAATAAGAAGTAAAGAGGATACGCAGACGGTTTTATATTTGTAGCTTAAAAATATAAATA
>CALXWB010000005.1 GCA_944392225.1 uncultured Alphaproteobacteria bacterium
AAAAGCCGTTAACCCTCGCGCCTACCTCCCCTAACAAGCTGAAGCCAGCTTGACCGCATCAGTTTTATCTTTGTGCCTCGTGGACCGCGATGCTCTTTATGTTCTTAGAGGAAGGTTTGTGCCTTGTTTAAGCAAAAACAGGAAGCGCGTTCAATCGTCCTAATTGACTGCCTTGCGGACAGTACCTAGAAACCGCGTTGCTGTCCACTTTCTTGGCGAAGGAGAAGTGCCTTGTTTAAGCAAGAAAATCCAGCTTGACCGCATTGGTTTGATGGCCTGGCGAACGGTGCCACGAGGACCGCGATGCTCTTTATGTGCAGAGCGGAGGGTTTGTGCCTAGAATAGGCGCAAAATGGATTGCGATGATTGTGATGCCAGCGAGAGGGAATTAATTGCCAATTGCTGTTGCGTTTGCAGGGAGAGCATGTTGGCGCTCTCTTCATTCATATCAGCAAGCGTGAGTTTATCGGCACCTTCCTCTAAAACATTGATAAGATTTTCGGTAAAATCTTCTCTGGTGGTGATAATTGAATAATAGTTGCCAAGCTTGGTTGAAGCCGAGCGCAAGGTGTTTTTGGCATTGATGATTTGATTGATACTGTTTTGCACATCTTTGGCTTTGCTCCAATCGGCCGTCATCATACCGATTTTATCGGATGATAAATCCACACCGCTCACATCTAAAGTAGCACTGCGGGTTTCATTAAACACCACTTTTAAATCATCTGCTTGAAGTAAGTTCACCCCTTTATAAGAACTGTCTTTAATCAAAGAATCATATTGCGACAGGGCATTGTTATATTGGGTTTGATAAACCTCTCGGTTGGCTTGCTCTTCTGCCTCTTTCTCCGCCTGCACTGCCTTCTCTTGCTCTTGTTCTTTCACCACATCACCGGCTGTTTTCCAAGATGATGTTGTGGCAATATTTAATGTGGTTTCAATGTTATCGGGGGTTATTTCTTTATTTGCTCCAGAATCATTAACATCGTGATAATCTTCTTTCACTTCATACCATTTAGCTTGACCATCTTTTTCAATCGCAATTTTTGCTCCACTGGTTATATTAAATATATTGACACCTTTAGTTCCATCATCTTTATAATTGTAAAATCCTGCTGAATTTCCGCTATTCAAATAAATCTGAGCAGTCGAAGAAATATTGGTTTGATTTCCGCTCAAATCAGCATTAACGATTCCATAAGAATTGTTTCCTGAAGTTAAAATCTGAACATTTCCGCTGATATTACTGATAGCATTATTAAAATTATAAATTCCATATGCTGATACCCCTGTTGTAATAATATTTATGTTTGCATTTTGCTCAATGTTCATTAAAGAACTATCTCTAGCACAAATTCCAAATGCACGATTTCCAGAAGTTTGTATTTTTATATTAACACCAGATTGAATATTTGTTGTTGCATTTTTATAAGAAGCAATCCCCAATCCAGATTGTCCAGAAGTTTCAATATTGATTTTTGCATCCGATTGAATATTGGTTACAGAATTCTCCAATGCAAGAATTGCATTTCCCCCGGACACCTCAATATTAATATTCTTTTTGATATTTATTTCAGCACCGCTAAAAGTTAATATAGCTGCTTTTGTTGAGATATTGTTATCATCAAATTTAGCTTTAATATTTAAATTCTGTAAATCTACCAAGATATCTACATTTTCAGCTCTTATGAGATAAGAACCTCCTGACGTTGCTGAATTCTCATAATTCAAGCTCAAATCACTCACCAAACAGCCGGTTTTAATAATATTAATCATATTATTATCGGCGGAAGATGTCGCGGAGATGCTTGAAAACTCTTCACCTTCGGTGCCGAAGTTACCATAATAGTTGACGCCGACGAGTTTTTGATTTTCTTGGAGCTCCAATCCGCCAGAAGTGGAGATATCGCCTAAATCTATTTTGCCATAAACGCAGATTTCTTCTTTGCCGCTATCAACCGCCGCACGCAGCTCTTCGGCATTGCTGACCACCGCACCGTTGGCACCGACCAACTTTTCAAAATAGCTCTTCTCCGGCACATAAACCCCGGTGTTGACCTGTTCGGCAATGGCTTTCATTTGGGAAAGTAAATCTTCTGCTTTCTCAATCCCTTCCGTGGCCGCTTTGATGGTTTGCACCGATTGGCCCATAGAATCAAGTAATGCAGACAAATCCTCAGCTCGATTATTCAGCGAGCTGGCGGTGTAATAGGAACTGGGATTATCTATGGCGGAATTGACTTTTAAGCCGGTGGATAAGCGTAATTGCGTGCTATCTTGCAACTTTGCGATTTGTTGCAAGCTTAACAAATTGCTGCGCATGGACGCTGTTAAACTTATTTCTGACATATCCACCAACTACTTTTTGATATATTGCAATACTTTGGATGCGGTTTTCTTACTCAAACCTATTCACCCATATTCAAAATTACCATATGCCGGGTTAATGTTTGGTTAACGAGGAGAAAATTTCTTCCACAAAAAAAGCACCTCATTAATCTGTCCAACTTTCGGGGGACAGATCATAAAGGTGCTTTTTTTTTATTTTTCTTAAAGCGCTTAATCTGCCAACATGGCGGTGAACTCGGCTTCGCTCACCACATGGCCGTCAACAAATGTTTGTCCTTTGAAAACAAAAATATTGCGACGTTCTTTAATCTTCTCAACATGCATTTCCAATCTGTCGCCGGGTTTAACCATTTTGCGGAATTTTACCCCGTCTATCGACATGAAATATACACCATGTTTGTTTTCTTCATAATTTTCAAAAGAAGAGATGACCAATGCACCTGCCGTTTGTGCCATGGCTTCAATTTGCAAAACGCCGGGCATAACAGGGTTGCCCGGGAAGTGACCTTGGAAAAATTCTTCATTCATCGTCACGTTTTTGATGCCATAACCTTTTACGCCCGGCTCTTCAACATACAATCTGTCAACCAGCAAAAACGGATAGCGGTGCGGCAACATTTTCATGATATCTTCAATTTGATAAACTTTTGTCTCTGACATTGTTTTCTTCCTTTACTCTTTATTTATTAAAACTATTTTTTGGCCAGTTTTTGAACGCAGGAAACCTGGCGCATGAAATCTTTAATCGGCACGGCCGGATAGCCCATGACAATGGCGCCGGGTTCAACATCTCTCATTAAGCCTGATTGCGCACCAATCTGCGCCCCGCTGCCAATGTGCAAATGATCGGCAAAGCCTGATTGTCCGCCGCAAACAACATAGTCACCAAAGGTGCAGCTGCCGGCAATGCCGGTTTGTGAAACAATCACACATCCTCTGCCCAACTTGTCATTATGTGCCACTTGCACCAAGTTATCTATACGGCAACCGTCGCCAATCACCGTGTCATCCAAAGCACCTCTGTCCACACAAGTGTTGGCGGCAATTTCGACATCATTGCCGATAATCACACGACCTAATTGTGGAATGCGCTCATGCTTGCCATTAATCACCATAAAGCCAAAACCGTCTTGCCCAATTCTGGCGCCCGTATAAATATAACAATCGTTACCCATTATGGTATAAGCCAGCGTTGCATTGGCTCCAATGCGGCAATTGTTGCCAATTTTGCAACCTCTGCCGATTACCGCATTATGCTCTATTCTGCAGTTGGCGCCGATTTCAACATTTTCTTCAATGACAACATTTTCGCCGATATAAGCATTTTCACCAATCTTGGCAGAAGGTGCAATCTTGGCCGTGCGCGCAATGTCTGCCCTCGGAGCAACCTCTGAATAAAAAGCTTTGTTTAACTTCAAAAAAGCCAATTTGGGGTTTTGTGCCACCAAAATAATTACACCCGCCGGAACGCAAGCGGCCAACTCTTCCGTGGTGACGCAGGCCGTGGCTTTGATTTCGGCGGCTTGGGCTTTGGCTTTTTTATCATAGAAAAAACAAATTTCTCCCTCACCGGCTTTGCCCATGGTGGCCATGTCTTTTATCTGCTCATCTTTTTTGCTCTCGTCTTTGATTTGCGCTTCACAAATCTCAGCAATTTTTTCAATGCTCAGCGGACCGTTGTTCTTAAAAAATGTTGTGTCTACCATTTTTACTCTTCTCCTTAGAACAAAGAGCAGAGGACAAGCCTCTGCTTTTGTTTTTCTTACAATCTTGTGCCAAAGTTCAGGCGGAATACTTGGGTTTCATCATAGTCTTCTTTGACAATCGGGAAGGCAATGTCTACATCAATTTGCCCCATCGGCGACAGCCATTGGAAACCAAAACCTGCGGCCACACGCGGCGTGGATGAATATTCAACATCATCGGCACCGTTAATGCCGTCCGGCTTACCCAAAATACCCATATCAGCAAAGGTGCGACCACGAATGCCAACCTCGTCCAAACCAATCGGGAAGGACATTTCGGCACCGGAATATATCATCCAGTTACCACCTAAGGCATCGTCCGTGTTCTTATCTCTGGCACCAATACCTGCCGTGTCAAAACCTCTTAAGGTTGAGCCGCCTAAGTTATAGCGGTTGAACAAACGAACATCTTCGCCGCCATAGCCAAAAATATAGCCCGCTTGCGTGAACAGCTTGAAGGTATAATCATCGGCAATGGTGTAATATTTATACATTTTGGTATCAAATTTGGCGTATTTTTCATCACCGCCGGCACCTGCAATATCATTGCCAAAGGAAATGTAATAACCTTCTTTCGGGTTGATGGCGCTGTCTCGCTTATCATAAATGATGGTTTGACCAATCACCGAGGCATCATATGAACCTTCTTCTGCCTTGATAAAGCGTGATGCATCGGAATCTACATTATCAATTTCATCTTGCTTATAGGTATAACGAACATATTGTGACAAATCATCGGTATATTTCCAACCTAAACGCAGACGACCACCCGTGGAGTTGGTATCATATGAACCATAGTCTTGATAATCTTCTTCGGTTCTGAACAAGTCAACACCGGCACTCAAATTGCGGTTCATGAAATATGGCTCGGTAAAGCTAATGTCATATTCTTGCGTGCGTTGTGAAATACCGACATCTAAGCCAAGTTGTTGCCCCATACCTCTGAAGTTGTTCTCGGTGACACCTGTTCTGAACAACATACCGTTGACGGTTGAGTAACCCACACCAACGTTGAAATAGCCGGTGGATTTTTCTTCAACCTCAACATCAATATCGGCGCGGTTGGCATCAGTCGGAACGGTTTTCATATCAACCTTGCTGAAGTAGTTCAAGTTTTCAATATTCTTTCTTGAAGCTTTTATCTTGGAAACGTTGAAAGCATCGCCTTCATCAATTCTGAACTCTCGTCTAATCACTTCATCATGAGTTCTGGTGTTGCCCTTGATATTGATGCGGTTGACAAACACACGCTCACCTTCTTTAATGTTGAACACAATATCCATCTTGCCGTCTTTGGTGTTCAAATTCAAATCAGGCACAACATCGACAAAGGCAAAACCTTGTTTGCCAAGCTCTTCCGTGATGGCAGATACAGAGGCATCAACCTTGGTATCATCATACCAATCTCCAACCTGAACATCTACCAGTTGATACATCGAATCGACATTCACGTCTTTGATCTCGGACGTGATCTTGATATCGTTGATTTGATATCTTTTGCCTTCATCAACAACATAGTTCAAAACAAAAGAGGTTTTGTCCGGGCTCAGCTCGGCAATGGCTGAGGTGACCTGAAAATCTGCATAACCGCGTTTCAGATAAAAACGACGCAACAGCTCTTTATCATAGTTGCTCTTGTCCGCATCATAGGTTTCCGAACTTGAAAAAATGCGATACCAGCGGCTCTCTTTGCTCATGATGGCATTGGCTAAGTCATCATCAGAATAGTGTTTGTTGCCCACAAAGTTGATTTTGGTGATGTTGGCCAAAGGCCCTTCATTTATCTCATAAATCAAGTCAACACGGTTTTGGTCACGTTTGATGATTTTTGGCACAACCGAGGTGGCATAACGCCCGGTTCTTTTATAAACCTGCAATATTCTTTGAACATCTTCCTGGACTTTGGCTTGGTCATATATGGAGCCCGAATTTAAGGCAACTTCTTTTTCAAGCATTTCATCACTGACCTTGTCATTGCCGTCAAAATAACGCTGATTGACGATTGGGTTTTCTATCACGCGGATGGTCAGCAAGCCGTTGTTCTTTACATCAAAAACAATATCCGTGAACAACCCGGTGTTGTATAATTGTTTCAAAGAATCGTCCAGTTTTTCTTGAGATACGGTTTGCCCGGTCGGAACATTTATGTAAGACAAAACCGTGTCTTGTTCCACTCTTTTTAAGCCCTCAACTTCAACCGCGCGCACATATATCTCTTGTGCTCTTAAGCCGGTGCTCATCATCAATGATAAACCGAGTGTGCATAATCCTATTTTTTTCATCAACGTTTTCCTTAAATATTAATTTTTTTAGGCAAACCATCTGTGAATCAGACGAACGATATCATTCCAAGTGGCAAATATCATCAAAGATATCAGCACGGCAAAGCCAAATTTGAATAAGCCGTCTTTGAACTTTTCGTTCAGCTCTTTTCCAAAGACCATTTCTAACACATAAATGACGATATGTCCTCCATCTAAAAGAGGTATCGGAAATAAGTTAATTAATCCTAAATTTATGGACAATAATGCCATAAACATCACAAAACTTAACCAACCTTGCTCTTTGGTGATATCGCCGGACATTTCGGCAATGCGTATAACCCCGCCGACCTCATCTGAGCTTCTCTTTCCCGTAAACATTTGACCGATGCCGCGCAAGGTAATGTCCGTGATGTTCCAGGTTTCTCTCACGGCTTCAGCAAAAGAATCGACTAATCCCATGTCAACCTGTTTAATCTCGACACCGCTGACAGACTGAATGCCCAGCATCGGGCGCGGTTTTTCTCCATTATTGACGGCCATATTTTCAGGCATATCCATAACCATCAGCGGAAAAGAAAGATTGATGATTTTGCCGGCTCTCTCAATTTCCAAACTGATTTTATCTTCATTGTTCAAATCTATCTCACGGCGAATCTCTTCAAAATTGCTCACTTCTTTGCCATTGACTTTTAAAATTTTGTCTTTGGCCAAAACGCCGCCTTTTTCTGCCGCGCCGCCAGGAATCACATTGCCGACAACGGCCGGATATTCCACCTTGCCGAGAAAGAAGAAAATGGAAGCAAAAATCAAAATTGCAAACAGATAATTGGCTGCCGGTCCGGCTACGGATATCAACAATTTCTTTAACGGAGATTGATAGGGAAAGGCTTTTTTCTTTTGTTCTTCCGTCAACTCTGCCGTATCTGAAGTGGAGCTTGAGGCATCGGCATCGCCCAAAAATTGGCAATAGCCGCCCAAGGGAATCGCACTTATCTTCCAACGTGTGCCCGATTTGTCGGTAAAGCCCCATAACTGCTTACCAAAACCAATTGAAAATGCCTCGACGTGAACACCTGAAAATTTGGCCATCAGATAATGGCCAAACTCGTGCACAAAAACCAATATGCCTAAAAGAACAACAAACGGAACAACATAATATAACGTGTTTACCAACCAATCCATCTTTTTACCTTACATTGCAAATGAGATACCGTATTTGAACAACAGAAAAATCAGCGGCGCCGTGAAAATCAGCCCGTCTACCCTGTCGAAAATGCCGCCATGCCCCGGGATTAAATCACTCGAATCTTTGATATTTAGGCTGCGTTTAATATAAGATTCAACCAAATCGCCGATTTGCTCAACAACCGCAATTATACCACCGATTGCGGCATAAAAAACAACATGTTGCTGTGTGGTCATGAAATAGTTATATATCACACTCACCAACATGGCCAAAATTGCGCCGCCGATCAATCCGGCCCAAGTTTTGTTGGGGCTGATTTTGGGAGCCAGTTTTGGACCTTTAATCGTGGTGCCGAAAAGATATCCCCCGGTATCCACGCTCCAAATCATCAACAAAAACCACAAGGTATCTGCAAAGCCGACCGTATCATACAACCAAACCAAAGAGCCAAAACCGATGGTGATGTAAAACACACCCAAGGTCAACAGGCCGCGGTGCACTTCTTTGGCAGACTTGAGCCACACAAAAACTGCCGCACCCAAGGTCAAAACGGCAATGGCCAATGCTGACGGAAAAATAACGGCAGAAACGGCGCTCATGGTATAGGCAATGGAATAAACCGGGGCATTTTTATTGGGAATCATATGTGCCCATTCCCAAGCCATTAAGGAAGCAATGACCACCGCCACCATGTGCAGATACGGAAAACCAAGATATAATGCCGCAATGACAACGGGAATCATAATCAAAGCCGTGACAATCCTTTTGGTCAGTTTGCTGAGTTTAGAGCTTTCCATATCTTCTCTCCCGTGTTTTATATTTTTCAATTACATCATTGAGCATTTCTTTGGTAAAGTCCGGCCAATAAGCCTCAACAAAGAAGAACTCACTGTATGCCAGCTGCCATAACAGATAGTTGCTGATGCGCTGTTCTCCGCTGGTGCGGATCAGAATATCCGGGTCCGGGATATCATGTGTGTAGAGCATATCAGAAAATATTTTTTCATCAATATCTTCAATGCGAATATCCCCTCTTTTTACCAGTTCGGCCACTTTTTTTGCCGCATGAACAATCTCTTGACGAGAGCCATAGCTCAAAGCAATGCACAAGGTCATCTTGTCATTATTTGCCGTTTCGGCTTCCAGTTTTTCCATGTTTTTTATGATATCCGGCGGCAACATTTCTCTTTCGCCGATAAAGCGGATGCACACGCCTTTTTCTTTGAGCTCTTTTAAGTCTGATTTCAGATATTGGCGCAACAAATCCATCAAAGAGTCAACCTCTTCTTGCGGGCGCTTCCAGTTTTCGGTTGAAAAAGCGTAAAGCGTCAAATATTTGACGCCGGCATCTCCTGCCGCCTGACAAATTTCTTTGACAACCTCTGCCCCTTTTCTATGCCCCATTGAGCGCGGCAAACCTCTTTTCTTGGCCCAACGACCGTTGCCGTCCATAATAATGGCAATGTGCCGTATATTGTCTTTTGTATTATTCAAGTTCAAATCTTCCTTAATATATTAAACCTGCATAATATCTTTTTCTTTTCTTGCCAGCTCTTCATCAATTTTTTTGATGGTTTCATCAGTCAATTTCTGAATCTCATTTTCATATTTCTTTTCTTCATCTTCAGAAATTTCATTATCTTTTTTGAGCTTTTTGATACCATCCAGAGCATCGCGGCGAACATTGCGCACCGCAACCTTGCCTTGCTCGGCATATTTGCCGGCAACCTTGACCAACTCTTTGCGACGCTCCTCACTCAATGGGGGAATCGGAATACGAATGAGCTGACCGTCAGATACCGGGTTCAGACCCAAATCCGATTCACGAATGGCTTTTTCAACCGCTTTGGCCAAGCTCTTATCCCAAACACTGACCGACAAGGTGCGGGCATCCGGCACGCTGACGGTGCCGACTTGGGATAACGGTGATTGTGAACCATAAGCCTCAACCAAAATGCCATCGAGCAGGCTGGCATGAGCGCGCCCGGCACGCAAACCGCCAAAATCTGCTTTCAAAGATTCAAAGCTCTTTTCCATTCTTGTTCTGGCATCATTTTTAATTTCATTATAATCTGACATATATAGACCTCATTATTTTATTATTGTAAAACTTCCTTTGCCGCAAACGGCGTTTATCAAAGCATTTTCACCTTTTTGTGCAAAAACCACAATCGGAATGTTGTTTTCTTTGGCCAAGGCCACTGCCGTGATATCCATCACTTTTAATTGTTTTTCAATCACTTCATCAAAAGAGATTTCATCATATCTTTTGGCATTGGGATTGGTTTTGGGATCAGAATCATAAACCCCATCGACCTGAGTGGACTTCAAAATCACATTACACTGCATTTCGGAAGCACGCAAGGCTGCGCCGGTATCTGTGGTAAAATAGGGATTTCCCGTGCCGGCAGCAAAAATGACCACACGTTTTTTCTCCAAATGTCTCAAAGCACGACGATAGACATAATGCTCACAAACTTCGGGAATATTCAAACCCGACAAAACTCTGGCCGGGACGTCTATTTTTTCCAACGCATTTTGAATATATAAGGCATTCATCACGGTGGCAAGCATACCCACATGGTCTGCCACGGTGCGGTTCATGCCTTTGGAGGCTTCTTTGGCACCCCTGAAAATGTTGCCGCCGCCGACAACCACACAAACCTCAACCCCGGAATCATAAACCTTTTTTATCTGGCGTGCCAAAGCATCTATCACCTCTGCCGACATGCCAAAGGCTTTATCGCCCATCAGGCCTTCGCCCGAGAGCTTGAGCATTATTCTTTTATAAATAGGTTTCATTTGGCCAAATCTTCCTTGTTATAATTTTCTCCAATAATAACGGATTAAATTGCTTTGTCATCAAGATTTTTCCAGTTTTACTTATAAAAAATAAAATAAACAGCAATAAAAAAATAAAGTTGCAAGATTAAGCGCTTATGTTAAATACTAAAAACAGTTTTTAATTTTGTATGAGGAATTTGTCATGAGCATTTCTCTTGCTTTTGTTTTTGCCGCTTTGGGCGGATATCTTCTGGGTTCCGTTCCGTTTGGCTTGGTTTTAACCCGCATGGCCGGCTTGGGTGATATTCGCAAAATCGGCTCGGGGAACATCGGTGCCACCAATGTTTTGCGCACCGGCAGAAAAGATTTGGCCCTTCTGACCATTTTGCTCGATGCTTTCAAAGCCGGTATTGCCGCATATTTAGCTTATATTTTGGTGAGCCCGCAACCTTATGTCTTTTTTGGCTGGTATACGCAAACCAACGTGATGGCCGAGCTGATTGCCGGAACTTTCGGCGTCTTGGGACACAATTTTCCAGTCTGGCTCAAGTTTAAAGGCGGCAAAGGCGTTTCTTCCGCTTTTGGCTTTTTCCTCTTTACCTGCTGGCCGGTTGCCGTTTTGGCCTTGCTTACCTGGCTTGTGATGGCTTTTACTTTCAAATATTCTTCTCTTTCTGCCATCACGGCCGCTGTTTTGGTGCCGGTTTATGCTTTCTTTTTAACATCCCCCGTGTATGCGCTCTTTTATACCGCCATTGCTTTGCTGGTGCTTTATCGCCACAAAAGCAACATTGTGCGCTTGCTTAAAGGCGTAGAAAGCAAAATCAACCTCAAGAAAAAGGCTGAAAAATAAATGCAAACTTCTGCGCAGCTCTTAGATTGGATCCAACTGATTAACTCTGAAAACGTCGGGCCGGTTACTTTTTACAAGTTGTTGGATTTTTACGGCTCCGCTGAAGCTGCGCTTGAGGCTCTGCCAAAATTTGCCAAGTATAAACTTTTTCCGCGCGACAAGGCTAAGCGCGAGCTTGATTTGGCTTTGAGCAAAAACATCAAAATCATCTCAAAACTTTCGCCCTTATATCCGCAGAGTTTGCTTCATTTGGACGATGCGCCGCCGATTTTGTATGTGGCCGGAAATGAAAAACTGCTCAACAAAGAAATTTCTCTTTCCATTGTGGGGGCGCGCAATGCCTCTATCAACGGGCGCAAAACAGCCTCTCATCTGGCTTATGATTTGACCAACAGCGATGTGCTCATTATCTCCGGCATGGCTCGGGGAATCGACTCTGCCGCGCACAAAGGCGCGATGTATGCCAAAGCTCAAAAGGGCGAAACCATTGCCGTGCTCGGCACCGGCGTGGATGTGATTTACCCTTCGGAAAACAAAAATCTTTATACACAAATCAAAGAGCAAGGCGCCATTATTTCCGAATTTTTGCTCGGCACCGAAGCCCAAAGCAGCAATTTTCCGCGCCGCAACCGCATTGTTTCCGCGCTCTCACTCGGCACACTGGTGGTGGAAGCCACGCTTCATTCCGGCTCGCTCATCACGGCCAGGCTTGCCGCCGAACAAGGCAAAGATGTGTTTGCCATTCCCGGTTCACCCCAAGATGCACGCGCTCTCGGCCCGAACAAACTCATTAAAGACGGTGCGGTGTTGGTTGAAAATGTTGATGATATTTTGCAGGTTTTGGCGTTGAATAATCACAAGCAAATTACACAATATGTTGACAAATGCCAAAAAAATGTCGATATTCCTGAATCGTTAATGCAAGACGTTTGCCCTTCTGCAAATAATGGTTCATTGCTGGATCTTATCAATCGAGAGGGGATCTATGTTGATGAACTTATTCGCATCAGCGGGCTTTCTCCGGCCGAAGTTTCTCTCAAACTGCTTGAACTGGAAATGGCCGGAAGAATCGAACGTCAACCCGGAAATAAAGTGGCCCTGATTAAATAGGTATGAAAAATTATGAAATTAGTTATCGTTGAGTCTCCGGCAAAAGCCAAAACCATTAATAAATATTTGGGTGACGATTATAAGGTTTTAGCCAGTTTCGGTCATATTCGCGATTTGCCCAGCAAAGACGGTTCGGTGCAGCCCGACCATGATTTTGCCATGACTTGGGAGCTGAGCCCCGGCGGTCAGAAACGACTCAAAGATATTATTGCCGCGCTTAAAGACGCCGATACACTCATCCTCGCATCCGACCCGGATAGAGAGGGAGAAGCCATTGCTTGGCACATTTTGGAAGAACTTACCGCACGCAAAAAAATTGCCGGCAAAAAAATTGAGCGCGTGGTCTTTCACGAAATCACAAAGAAAGCCATTACCGAAGCCATTAAGAATCCGCGCCAGATTGATGAGAATCTGGTTTCAGCTTATATGGCACGCCGCGCTCTCGATTATTTGGTGGGCTTTACGCTTTCTCCTGTTTTGTGGCGCAAACTTCCCGGCTCAAAATCTGCCGGACGCGTGCAATCTGTGGCCTTGCGCCTTATCTGCGACCGCGAAACAGAAATTGAAAAATTCAAAGCCGAAGAATATTGGACCGTTGATGCCGAACTTTTAACCTCGTTCAAAGCGGTGATTAAATCGCGCTTAATTAATTTGGACGGCAAAAAACTTGAGAAATTTGACCTTAACACTGAAGCTAAAGCCCTTGAGGCCAAAGCTAAAATTGAGGCGCAAAATTTTGCCGTTTCCAGCGTGGAACGCAAAAAAGCCAACCGTTATCCGGCACCGCCTTTCACCACCTCCACCCTGCAACAAGAAGCAGCACGCAAGCTGCGTTTCAGCGCCAAGAAAACCATGCAGGTGGCACAAAAACTTTATGAAGCCGGTATCATCACCTATATGCGTACCGATGCGGTTAACCTCTCAGATGAAGCCATTGCCGCTTGCCGTGAAGCCATTGTCAAATATTTTGGCGAGGCTTATCTGCCCAAGCAACCCAAAGAATATAAAACCAAGTCTAAAAACGCACAAGAAGCGCACGAGGCTATTCGTCCGGCTCACGTTTCCGACACGCCGAAAAAACTTGAGGGCAAGCTTGATGCCGATGGATACAAACTTTATGAACTGATTTGGAAACGCACCGTGGCCTGCCAGATGAACCCTGCCGTGCTTGACCGCGTGGTGATTGACTCCACTTCGGCCGATGGTTTGATTTTGCTGCGTGCCAACGGACAAGTCATTGCTTTTGACGGTTTCTTGAAGCTCTATCAAGAAAGCAAAGATGACTCCGATGATGATGACGAAAACCGCATTTTGCCGAATGTGAACGAGGGCGAGAATCTTGACAAAGGAGAAATCACGCCGGAACAACACTTCACCACACCGCCGCCGCGCTTTACCGAAGCAAGCCTTGTGAAAAAATTGGAAGAACTCGGCATCGGCCGTCCGTCTACTTATGCCAGCATTATCTCGGTTTTGCAGGAGCGTAAATACGTGCGTGTGGAAAAGCTCCGCTTTATCCCCGAAGACCGAGGCCGAATCGTGACCGTGTTCTTGGAAAACTATTTCAAAAAATATGTGGAATATGATTTCACGGCTCAACTTGAGGAATATTTGGATGATGTTTCCGCCGGTGAAATGAACTGGAAAAAACTTTTGGCCAGTTTCTGGGCCAAGTTTATTAAAAACATTTCAGCGGTGCAACCTCTGCAAATCAGCGAGGTTATCCAAACCATTGACGATGTGTTATCTTACCACCTTTTTCCACCGCGTGAAGACGGTTCTGACCCGCGTATTTGCCCGGAATGCGGCAAAGGCAGACTGAGCATCAAGCTCGGCAAGTTCGGCGCCTTTATCGGCTGCTCCAACTATCCCGAGTGCAAATATACCAAACCTTTGACCGATGCCATGGAAGAAGCGGCTAATGATACGCCCAAACCGGCCAACCCCGAAGACAAGACTTTGGGCGCGCTCAACGGTTTGAACGTCTATCTCAAAAAGGGCCCGTATGGCTTTTATTTGCAATTGGGTGAAGATGCCACGGCCTTGACCGAAAAGCCCAAACGTGTGGCTCTGCCGCGAAATCTGTCGCCTGAGGAAGTGACTTTTGAGCAAGCCTCAACCTTGCTCACTTTGCCCAAACAACTCGGCAACGGCATTGAAGTCAATATTGGCAAATTCGGCCCATACATCAAGCAAGGCAACAAATCAAAATCTTTGACCGGCGCCGATAACGTTTTCAATATTACCTTAGAACGTGCCGAGCAGATTTTGCAAAATGTGGCTGAACATCCGGCCGGAAAATCTTTAGGAATTCACCCCAAAGACAAAAAAGATATCACGCTCAACTCCGGTCGTTACGGTCCTTACATCAAATGGGGCAAAAATAACTATGCCATTCCTAAAGAATATAAGGGCAAAGAGCTCACTCTTGATGATGCTTTGAAGATTATTGAAGCCAAGAAATAAAAAAACAAGCCCCTGTTTCGGGGCTTGTTTTTTTATCGTTTTATTTTTAACCAAAAACTTTTTTATCCAATCTTTCCAGCTCGTCAATATAGCCCGATATCAACTTCAAGCCAATATTCCAGAACTTGGGATCATTGGGGTTCAAGCCAAAGGGTTTGAGCAATTTGTCATAATCGGTAATGGCGGTTTTTTCCAGCATTTGCAGATATTTTTTCGGAAAATCTTTAACACTGCCGTCTTGGCTGACCTGATACAACGAATTGACCAAACAATCGGCAAAAGCATAAGCATAGACATAAAACGGCAGGAAGAAGAAATGTCCGACCTGCAGCCAGATATAGGCCGAATTTTCATCCACATTGACATAAGGGCCGAGCACGTCTTTTTGCACTTCAACCCAAATCTCGGCCAAACGTTGCTCAGACAATTCTCCTAACTTTCTTTCTTCATGCGCCTTACTCTCAAAAAAGTGGAAAGCAATTTGGCGGAAAGCGGTGTTAATCATATCATTAACCTTGGAGGCGATTAAGCACAACTTGGTTTTGTCATCTTTAATGCTTTTGAGCATCGACTGAAAGGTTATCATCTCGCCAAAGACAGAGGCCACTTCTTCCGAGGTCATACGCGAGGTCTCGTTCAAATCGCCGTTCTTTTGTCTTAAGCGCATATGGCAACCATGACCAAGCTCGTGCGCCAGGGTCAAGACATCATTCTGTTTGCCGACAAAGTTCAGCAATAAATAAGGGTGTTTGACACTGCCGGTGCCGGCAGCAAAGGCGCCGCTTCTCTTGCCATCGCGCGGGGGAACATCAATCCATGCATTTTCAAAAAACGGCAAAGCGGTTTCATACAACTCGGGCGAAAACTCTTTATAAGCATTCAACACGGTTTGAACTGCCTCATCCCAGCTATAATGCAAGTCGGCCGAAAAAGGCAACGGCGCGTTTCTGTCCCAATATTCCATTTTTTTCACGCCCAGCCATTTGGATTTTAATTTATAAAAACGGTGGCTGATGTTTTTGTAATTTGCTTTAACGGTATCGGCCAGCGCATCCACAACCTTGTCTGACACATTTTCGCTCAAATTGCGCTCGGAAACGGGTTTGCCGTAGCCACGCTTGTTGTCTTCGATGGATTTATCTTTTATCACCATATTATAAATGAAAGTAAACAAAGCCGCATTTTCTTTGCTGACACGGTTGAGCTCTTTGCCGGCTTTTTCTCTGACTTTTGGGTCTTTATCCTGCAACAGCTTTGAGATTTCGGCATCGTTATATTCTTTGCCGTCAATCACAAATTTCAGCCGTGAAGATTGTTCTTCATACAAGCGCACCCAAGCGGCCGATGAGGTGACCGATTTTTCCAGCAAAACTTCTTCCACCGCCTCGCTCAGCTCGTGTTTCTTAAAGCGCAACACTCTTTCAAACCAAGGTTTGTAGAAAGCAACTTTTTCATCTTTCAGCCATTCTTTGATTTTTTTATCCGGCAATTGGTTGATTTCCAAGGTGAAGAAAACCAGAGGTTTGGCATATTCGGTCAAGGCCTCAGTGGTGTTTTGATAAAAAGCCATGGCTGCACCGTTTTTCATTTGCGTGCACATATTCAGATATGAAAACTCGCCCAAAATGGTGCCAAGCGTGTCCAGATGCTCATAGTCTACCAAAGCATTGTAGATTTGTTTGGCTTCCATATCAGCCAGTTTGCCTTTATATTTTTTGGCAAAATCTGCCGCTTTTTTCTTATATTCGGCCAAATCTTTTTTGATTTGCGGATCATCTATGCCCTTATACAAATCTGACAAATCCCATGCCGGGAGCTCATCTTTTTTCTTCATCTTTTTTATCCTCTTTTCTGTTTTGCAGTTCTTGATTTTTTCTATCCAATTCTTCACTCAATTTTTGCAAATGTTCAATGGCCAACTCCGGGTGTTCACCCATTTTGCCATCAAACCAGGTTGCAGGCACCGGCTCCGGCGTGAAAAAATAATTGCTCCACGGCGCAGGCTGTCTGCCAGCAAGCCAATTTGAAAAACCTTGGCCGATGACTTTGACATCACACCAGCTGTTTTTCAAAATTTCTTTGACCAGGCAACTATATTTTTTGTCTTGCGCGCAAGCATATAAATTTTGTGCCAATTGCTCGGTGCACGGAATAAAGCCTCTTTTTTGCGCATCTTGCTTCGGTGATAACAAAATTATCAAAAAGAAGCTTACAGATATAAATATAATGGCACTAATAAAAATGCCAAACCAATAATATCTTATTTTTTGCAAAAAATTTTTCATGCTGATTTTTTTCCGTTTCTTTCTTGCAACAGGTGTTCAAGCAAAGCCAGCTCTTCTCTGGTGTTGGCTGCCGAAGCCTCATAAACCGAACATTCCACCGCGCTGCATTTCCAGCCTTTTTTCAAAGCAATGGCAACGGCATCGGTCAGATAATATTCGCCGGCGGCATTGTTGTTATCTATGGCATCTAAAATTTCAAACATTTTCTTTCCGTCAAAACACATCATGCCCGAGTTGCAAAACTTGACGGCTCTTTCTTCTTCCGTGGCATCTTTATACTCGACAATGCGTTCCAGCTCGCCGTTTTTCATAATCAAACGACCGTAACGTGCCGCATCTTCCGGGCAAAAGCCCAAACACACAACGGCATAACCTTCTCTTCTTTTTTGCAAAATTTTTTCAATGGTTTCTTTGGTGTATAGCGGCTGGTCGCCGAAAATGACCAAAACATCACCATCAAAACCCTTCAAAGCCTCTTTGGCGCATTTGACAGCATGCCCGGTGCCCAGTTGCTTATCTTGAACGCAGGTTTCATAGGGTGCGACTTCTTTTTTGACCAAATCACCATCGGGAGAAACAACCACCACAATTTTGTTGACCTTTTCTGCCTCCAATGTATCCAAAATGTGTCTTATCATCGGTTTACCGCAAACCGGCATCATCACTTTCGGCAAATCTGACTTCATGCGTGTGCCCTTGCCGGCGCCTAATATGATGGCTGCAACTTGATTTTCCATAAATTTTTCTCCTTATATTTTATTATAATCTTTTTTTAATGAATATGAGTTTATAGTAGCAGTAGTATAATTTTTGTTAATATCTTCGAGGCTTTTATGAGAAAACTTTTTCTTGCAATTTGTTTCATTCTTTTTGAGATTGCCCCCGCTTTGGCTGCCGTGCAACAAATTACCGATATTGATCAGGCCAAAAAAGATGCTCATTTTTCTCAAATTGAGCAAATGGAGAAAAATGCCGAATTTAAAAATTATATCCAAAGTATGAGCCCGCAAGAAATGGAAGAATATCTTAAAAGCCGAATTAAAAATGTTGTCATCACTCAGCTTGATGAAACGTCCGGCTTGGCCGGAGACGGCGCCATCAGCGTGCAAAAATCGCAAGAAATGCTTGAAAAAGAAGCTTGGGAAAAAAAGTCAACCTTTGAAAAAATTTATGAAAAATCTCTCAATTCCATCATCGATACATCGCAACCTCAGGCCAAAGCTCCCTTATATACGGATCAAACCGATGAAAATGTTAATGTTCAGCCGCAGGCCGCCGATGATGCTCAAATTATGAGGGCTTATTTGCAACAACAAAAACAAGCCCTGCTTAACCAAAATATTAATATGATTGAGGTTTCTCTGCCGCCTTATAACAACAAAAGCCTTGTCCCGGCTATGGAACATATTCCTTATTTGTTTTCTAAAATTGAGATTTTGCCCGATGGTGTTTTGCACATTACCGACACAATCATCGTTGTGGCTAACAACAAAAAAGTCAAAACTCCGCTCACACGCGTTTTCCCCAAATATGCTTTTGACCGCGAAAATAAAAGACAAAAACTTGACTTTAATCTTGCAAGCGTGACCATTAACGGGCAAGAGATTGATTATCAAATTGAAGATCAAAATAATTATGTCTTTTTCACACCCAAAGAAAATGCTCTTTTACAGCCCGGTGTTTATGAGTTTTCTTTTGACTACACGGTTGATAACCAGATTTTTGCTTATGATAATTTTGATGAATTTTATTGGAATGTCACCGGCAGCTCCTGGAACTTGGTGGTGGCCAAGGCCGGCGCTTTGGTCATTTTGCCGCCAAAGGCAAAATCTCTCGGTCAGGTGGCTTTTTCCGGCTATGATAACCTAAAAACCGATAAAACCGTTCTCATATCCCAAGAAAGCGAAAATATGCTGGGGTTTGTTTCCACCGCACCGTTGTTCCTCGGTCAGGGCTTTGAAATCATTATATCTTTGCCTTCCGACAGCATCTTTGCTCCTTCCTGGGACAAAATCTTCTTGCGCCTGATTAATGCTTATGGCGATGTTATCTTTGCTTCTCTCGGACTTTTGTTTATTTTGTCAGCTTATCTTATCTCTTGGCGATATATTCAGAAAAACCGCCAAAAAGCTCAAAACTTTGCACAAAATGCTTATCTGCTGCGCTATTTTTACAATGGGAAAATTGATGCTAAAATCTTTGGTATCTTTCTTTTGAACCTGTTTAAGAAAAATATTATCGATATTGAAAAAAATGATAATAACATTTTGCTCATTAAAAAGTCTGATAATCTGGCGCCGCTCAGCCGTTTGGAAAAAAAGGCATTAAACGCCATGTTTGCCAAAGATGAAGCCATTCTCAACCTTAACTCTTATGCCAAGCTCAAGGTCAAAAGAGCCTTTCTGTTGTTGAAAAAGTTTGTCTCTTTTAATGTGCATAAGCTTTTGCTCAAGCTCAATATCGGCTATTTTGCTTTGAGTTTGATGATGTTATTGGTGGCTGAGGCAGGTATTGCAATGCTCTCTTATAATTTCAGTTATAACTTTTCTTTTTTGATTTTGGCTTCTGTTTTCTTTGCCTTATTTCTTTGGATATTCAAGAAAAAATTTGCCAAACGCGCCGTCAATCTGACCGCAAAAATTTTGGCGGGCTTTTTCACGGCCGCAACCTTTTTTGCTCTTCTGGCCGTGGTCAACCCGATAACCGCAATTTTGCTCTTTGCCACGGTTTGCATTATTTGGAAGTTTAGTATTTTATATGTGCAAAAAGACGGCCTTGCTCAAACTTATATTGCCGAAGCAAAAAAATATAAAGACTTGCTCTTGAAACAGGTTGATGCTTTTTCTGTCGGAAAAGATTTTCTCAATCGACAAGCGGCCATCTATGCTCTTGATTGCGAAGAACAATATCCCAATAATGAGCTTATCAACACCTATTATAAGCTTGATATTGTGACTGAAGCAGACAAGAAAATCGGCTCTTTTTATGAAGCTTGATTTTGATCGCGACAAAGTTTTGCATATTGATAATTTATATTGTTAATGAAAAATGCAAAAATCAAAATTGCCGCAAAATTATACATAAACTCGCTCATCAAGACGGTCAGATAGCCATATTCTCCCGAATAGGCTCTTATGGTGCTTTGCAAGTTTCCATACAGCAACATGGCGATAACAAAAATTATCATATAATTCAGTAAAATTTTGATAAAATTTCCGTCCGTCTTATGCCAAACCTGCCTCAGGCTGACCTCTTTTTCCGCAGTTATCATCGCTGATAAAAACGGATATATTTTGACCAAGAAAAACGGAATCAAGAACCCGATTGAAACAAAGGTAAAAAATATTAACTCCACGCGCCAATCAGGATTTGGGGTTCTCAAATATAATACCCAGCTGGATAAAACCGGCGCAAAATTTAAAAATATCAAAAACAAAAATACGGCGGCCAATTTCAGGCTTCTCCTGTCTGCATGCCAAACATAGGACCAAGAAAAACTTTCTTTACCCAAGGTTATCTCCGTCCATTTTACCGCAAAATATGAAAGAATGTAAAACTTGATAAAACTATAGGTGAGATATAGCCATGCCGAATCTGAACAATAAATATCAACATGAACTTCTTGATATAAGCATAGGTTGTTAAAGCCCGTTATTGTGGCGACAATAGATATCAATATGGCAGCCAGAGCACCCAAAATCAAAAAGATTTTAAAATAATCCAAAACGGGGTTGAAGGTTTCTCCAAGCAAGCGAAAAAAAGAAATTTTGACTTTTGCTTCATCAGCTTTTGCCGGAGCCAAAATTCCTCCCTCTTGGAAAAGGGTGCTATTTTGATATTTTTCTTTGAGTTTTATCAATATCTTGTTCAGCATGACTAAAGCTCCTTAATGGTTGTTACCCCGGAAACGGCTCTGATTTTGCTCACCGTGTCATTGACAAAGGCAAAACCGCCGGCAAGTTCAATTCTCACATCCCAATCGGGAATCTCCGGCTTGATATATATTTTGTTGACCCCATTGTTATCATGGCGCAAAATTTCTTTTATCGGTTTGACGGCCGTTTCATTGTTGACATAAATAACCAAACCGTTTGAAACATTGGATATGGCTTGATCCAATGTTTCAACCATATTTATCATTGTGCGCGGCATGGCCTCTTCATTTTCTTTGGTGACGGAAACACTCACCAACAACGGCAAGCCGGAATTTATCACTTCTTCATATTTGGCCAAACCGTCCGAGAAGAGCAAGCCCTCAAAATTGCTGCTGCCGTCGGATAACTGCAAAAAGGCATATTTGTTGCCCGACTTGCTGATGCGCTTTTGAAAAGATGTCACGCATCCGGCCAATTTGGCACGAATATTATCGCCGACGCGCACCCCGGCATAAACCTCGGCTGCCGGCTTGACGCCCAGTTTTTCCATCCCTTCGCGATAACTATCCAATGGGTGGGCAGAAATGTAAAAACCAATGGCCTCGGCCTCGAGTTTTAATTTTTCCAGCTCCGGCCAATCGGGCTTTTCAGCCAGTTTGACCTTGGTGTGCAACTCTTCAGTGCCGAACAATGAGGCCTGAGAACTGGTTTTGAGCTCGGTTGAGGCTGAGATATGCTGCAATATGGTTTCAATATTGGCAAAGATTTTGCCTCGGTTTTTATCCAAACAATCAAAGGCGCCGGCTTTGATGAGTTGTTCCATTTGGCGACGGTTGATTTGCTTAAAATCTGTGCGGTGAATGAAATCTGACATATCTTTATAAGGGCCGTTTTTCTTTCTCTCATCAACAATGCTCTGCATATTGGCAGCGCCCACGCCTTTGATGGCGCCCAAAGCATAGCGGATATTTTCTCCCTCAACGGCAAAATCAGCCTCGGAATGGTTGATATCCGGCGGCAGAACCTTAAAGCCCAGCTTTTTGCATTCTTCTTTATAGTTTTGCAACTTGTCAACATTGGTCATATCCAAGGTCATGACGGCACACATAAAGGCCACCGGGAAATGCGCTTTCAAATATGCGGTTTGATAAGACACCAGCGAATATGCCGCCGCGTGCGATTTGTTAAAGCCATAAGAAGCAAATTTTTCCATTTGGTCAAAAATGGCCGTGGCGGTGGCTTCGGGAATGCCTTTTTTCAAGGCACCTTCGGTAAACATGGCGCGCTGCTTTGGAATCTCATCGCGCATTTTTTTACCCATAACTTTGCGGAGCTTATCGGCACCGCCCATGGTATAGCCGCCCAAAACCTGCGCAATTTTCATAACCTGCTCTTGGTAAACCATAATGCCGTAGGTTTCGCCCAGAATCGGAGCCAAATCAGGGTGTAGATAGGTGATTTCTTCTTCACCGTGCTTGCGTTTAATATAAGTCGGAATATTATCCATCGGGCCCGGACGATAGAGGGACACAATGGCGATTAAGTCTTCAAAACGGTCGGGACGAATCTGCTTGTGCACATCTTTCATGCCCGGAGATTCAAATTGGAACACGGCCGTGGTGTCACCCCTTGAGAGCATATCGTAAGTTTCTTTGTCATCCAGAGGAATCTTATCAATATCCAAGTCAATACCCTGGCTGATTTTTATCCAATCGACGGCTTTTTTGATGACGGTTAGAGTTTTCAGGCCCAAAAAGTCAAACTTAATCAAGCCGGTTTCTTCCACAAACTTCATATCATATTGGGTGACCGGCATATCGGCCTTGGGATCTTTATACAGCGGCACCAGCTCATCTAGCGGGCGGTCACCAATCACCACGCCGGCCGCGTGCATACCAGATTGTCTATACAGTCCTTCAAGCTTCATACCAATATCAAAAAGCTTGTTGATTTGCGGGTCGTTTTGGCGCATTTCTTCAAGCTCGGGCACTTGGTCCAACGACTCTTGCAACGTGGGGTTTTTGCCTTGCACACCGGGGGGAATCATTTTAGATATTTTATCAGCCTGCGCATAGGGCATTTGCAAAACACGTGCTACGTCTCTTATCACGTTTTTGGCTTGCAATTTGCCATAGGTGATGATTTGCGCCACATGGTCAAAGCCATATTTGTTTTGCACATATTCAATGGTTTTATAGCGGTTTTCCTGGCAAAAGTCGACGTCAAAATCCGGCATGTTGACACGTTCCGGGTTCAAGAAACGTTCAAACAGCAAGTCTAATTTTAACGGGTCCAGGTCGGTGATTTTTAAAGACCAAGCCACAATGGACCCGGCGCCGGAACCACGCCCCGGCCCGACCGGCACGCCATGACCTTTAGACCAGCGGATAAAGTCTGACACGATGAGAAAGTAGCCGGGGAAGCCCATTTTTTTGATAACGCTCAGCTCATATTCCAAGCGGGCATAATAGCGCTCATCAATTTCTTTTTTTTCTTCTGCGGTCATCCCCTCATAATAAACATGGGCTTTCATGCGCTCGTTTAAGCCCTTATAGGCTTCTTCAGTGATGAACTCGTCTTGAGTTCGGCCGCCGGGGCATTCAAAAATCGGCAACAAGGGCTGCACTTTTTGTGAGATGAAGTTGCAACGCATGGCAATGTTGACCGTGTTTTCAATGGCTTCGGGCAAGTCTTTGAACAGTTCAACCATCTCTTCGGTGCTGCGCAGGCGGTTGTTGGGCGAATAGCGGCGGCGGTTTTCATTGGCCACATATTCGCCTTCGGCAATGCAAATCAGGGCATCGTGGGCTTCATACATATCCGCATTCATAAAATAAGCCTCGTTGGTGGCCACCAGCGGAATGTTATATTTATACGCCCAATCGATGAAGGTGTCTTCAGTTTTCTTTTCTTGTTCCAAACCGATACGAGATATTTCCATATATAAACGGTTGCCAAAAATCTCACGGAGTTTGACAATGTTTTCTTCGGCCTCTTGTTTGCGATTTTCCAGAAGCAGGCGACCGGCTTGGCCTTCCCAACCAGCGGTTAGGCAAATCAGCCCCTCATTTAATTCTTCCAAATCGCTCATTTTGAGCTGGGCACGCTCGCCTTTGGGTGGGTTATCCAGATAAGAGCGTTTCATCAGGTGCATGAGGTTTTTATAGCCGGTTTCGTTCATCACCAAAATGATGATTTTATCCGGCTCAATCACGCGGCCTTTAGATTTGAGCAAGTCATCGGCATCGGGATTGCGCAGAAAGAACTGCGTGCCCAAAATGGGTTTCACGCCTTCATCCGAGGCATATTTGGACAAAGCCTTGCCGCAGAACAAATTGGCCGTATCGGTGATGGCGATGGCAGGGATATTATGATCATGCATATAGTGGATTAATTTGGGCACAAGAATGGCGCCTTCCGACAAAGAATAAGCGGAATGAACGCGCAGGTGAACAAATTTTGGTGCCGACATCAGAATCCCTTTGGTAACAGAAAATTTTCTGAGCTTGATTATAACAAGGGTCTTGAGTTTCTCAACCTTTAAATCTGTTATTTTGCTTTTTATAAACAAAAAAATCTGTTTCGTCTTTGTGATTTTTTTGAACAGAACATTCTTTGGTGTATTTGACGGCACAACGAAAGCGCCACAAGTCACATAAAAAAGATATATTCTTGCTTAAAACAAGCGTAACACGGCTTGGCTGGCTTGAGAAGCGAGGCTTAATGAATTAATAGCCAGTTGCTGTTGCGTTTGCAGGGAGAGCATGTTGGCGCTTTCTTCATTCATATCAGCCAATGTTAATTTATCCGCACCTTCTTGCAATACATTAATCAGATTATCGGTGAATGTCTCACGCTCGGTGATAATCGAATAATAGTTGCCAAGTTTGGTCGATGCTGAACGCAAAGTGTTTTTGGCATTAATCACTTGCTCAAGACTTGTCTGCACGTCTTTGGCCTTGGACCAATCAGCCATCATCATACCGATTTTATCCGAGCTTAAATCCACACCCATCACATCCAAAGTGGCGCTACGATTTTCATTAAAAATCACTTTGAGGTCGTCTGCTTGAAGTAAGTTCACACCCTTATAAGAACTATCTTTAATCAAAGAATCATATTGCGACAGGGCATTGTTAAACTGCTTTTGATAAACCTCTCGGTTGGCTTGCTCTTCTGCCTCTTTCTCCGCCTGCGCCGCCTTCTCTTGCTCTTGTTCTTTCACCACATCACCGGCCGTTTTCCAAGCTTCCGTTGTCTCAGAAGAAACTGTTGCTGTAAAATTGTCGGCAGTTATTTTTGTCGCTGCTGTGGCCGATTGTGTTGAATAATCATCTTTAACCTCATACCATGAAGTATTGCCGTCTTTTTCGAAAGCTATTTTAGCTCCTTGAGCAATATCTAAAAGCCCAGAGACTGCACTAGCACTATATTCTATATAAAACCCGATATTTTTGGTATTTAACAAAATTTGAGCTGAGGAGCCTATATGACACTCTGTTGAATTAGGAATAGAAAAGCCTATGGCATTGTTTGCTGTAACTTTAACATTTCCCATAATATTTAATTTTGTATTCTGATACAGGCAAAAACCATAGGAATTTGTTCCACTTGTTTCTATATTTACATCAGCATCGGCAAAAATATTTGTCTCTGCACCAGTAACTTGAGTGTAAATACCAACAGAAATATTTCCTGTCGTTTTGATGTTTACATAAGCTCCACCCATAATATTTGTTGTAGCAAGGTTATCTGTTAATATTCCTTTTCCATTGGTTCCATCTGTTTTGATGTTGAGTTGCGTATTTGCGGTAATATTAAGAATAGACCGATTAAAGGCATTATAAATTCCATAAGCGTATTGTCCAGATGATTGTATATTAATTTTTCCGCTTAAATTTCCAATTGCACCAGATCTAATACCAATTCCTGCACGATGAACTTCTGATCCGTTAAATTCAGTTTTAATATTTAAATTTTCTAAATTACCAACAATATTTTGTCCTTGTATATTAATCGCAAACAAATTTCCAGAATCCGCACTATTCTCATAATCCAAATTCAAATCACTGACCAGGCAGTTTGCTTTTGAGATATTAATAAGGTTTTTCTCTTTTACTGTTGCTGTCGCCGAAATACTCGAAAACTCTTCGCCCTCGGTGCCGAAATTGCCATAATAGTTGACGCCGACGAGTTTTTGGTTTTCTTGGAGCTCCAAGCCGCCTGTGGTGGAGATGTCACCTAAATCTATTTTGCCATAAACGCAGATTTCTTCTTTGCCGCTATCAACCGCCGCGCGCAGCTCTTCGGCATTGGTTACGACCGCACCATTACTGCCGACCAGCTTTTCAAAATAGCTCTTCTCCGGCACATAAACCCCGGTGTTGACCTGCTCGGCTATTGCTTTCATTTGGGAGAGTAAATCTTCCGCTTTCTCTATCCCTTCGGTGGCGGCTTTGATGGTTTGCACCGATTGTCCCATCGAATCAAGCAATGCTGACAAATCCTCAGCTCGGTTGGTGAGCGAGCTGGCGGTGTAATAGGAACTGGGATTATCTATGGCGGAATTGACCTTGAGGCCGGTGGATAAGCGCAATTGCGTGCTGTCTTGCAACTTTGCTATTTGTTGCAAGCTTAACAAATTGCTGCGCATGGACGCTGTTAAACTTATTTCTGACATATCCACCAACTACTTTTTGATATATTGCAATACTTTGGATGCGGCTTTCTTACTCAAACCTTTTCATCCATATTCAAAACTAGCACATTTTGAGTTAATGTTTGGTTAACATGAAAAAATTTCACAACTTGAACACTATTCCGATTATGGCAGAAAGTATAATATAAAAAATGGGGCTTTTTTTATAAAAATGAATGGCTGTCCAGAACAAAACAAACATGGCAAAAGTTTGCCAATTTATCACCGCCAATTTGGCAACTTCCCAACCTGCAAAAAGAATGAGCGCAATCACGGCCGGACGAATCCCCGATAGCACGCTTTCTACCCATATGTTGTTTCTGAACTTGCCTAAAAGTTTGGATATCAGCATTATGATAATCACCGATGGGCTGACCAAGCCTAAAGTTGCCACAGCGGCGCCACCAACCCCGGCGGCTTTGAAACCGGCATAGGTTGCCATATTTACCCCCAAAGGCCCCGGCGTGGACTCTGAAATGGCTATCATATCGGCTAAATCTTGCGCCGTGAACCATGGATAAACCTCGGCCAAGTCAAACAAAAACGGCACGGTGACCAAGCCCCCGCCAATGGCAAACAAACCAACTTTGAAAAACTCGTAAAACAGGAGCAAATATATCATTTTCTTGCTCCTTTCTTCTGCCCAAACTTATAAATGCCAATGCCGGCAGCAGAGGCCAAAACCACAATCCACACGGCAGACAGATTGAGCCATAACAGCAATGCCGCACTCACCAGAAAAATGGCAAAAGCCCATTTGTCTTTCACCCCTTTTTTCCAGAGGCCGAGCAATGTATCGGCTATTAAGGCCGTGACAGCCACGCGAATCCCGGCAAAGGCATAGCCTAAATACGCATTGTGCATATATTTTGCCAAAACTGCCGCAATCAGCATGATAATCAACAGCGAGGGCATAATCATGCCTAAAGTGGCCACGCAGCCGCCAATCACCCCTTTTTGCTTATAACCGATGAAGGTGGAAACATTCACCGCAATCACCCCCGGAGTGCACTGGCCAATGGAATAATAGTCCAAAAGTTCTTCGTCCGTGGTCCATTTGCGGCGGCGCACCAACTCGTCTTGCAACAAGGGCAACATGGCATAGCCCCCGCCAAAGGTGAACATGCCGACTTTGAAAAAAGTTATGAAAAGCAAAAGTAGTTGTTTCATGAAAAAAATTTTTCCGTTGTATATTTTGTTTTGCTGTTTATATTTATTTAGAGTTTTACCGCAAATCAACTTTCTGTAAAGGCCAAAAATGATATTTGCCACTCTTAAAGAACTTTACCCTCATGAGAATCGGGTTGCCGCAAGCGTTGAAGTTATCAAACGAATCGTCGAATCCGGGCATCGTTTTCTGGTTGAAAGCGGCGCCGGGAACTTGGCTTGCTTAAGCGATGATCAGATGAAACAAGCCGGGGCTGAAATTGTCTCTTCTGCCAAGGAAATATACCAAAAAGCCGATGTTATTTTCAAAATTTGGGCGCCCCTGCCGCAAGAAATCAAATATCTTAAAGAAGAACAAATCATCATTGCTTATTTTAAAACCTATAACAACCAAAAAAACTTGGCCGCTTTGGCCGAAAAAGGCGTGATTGGCTATGCACTGAACCTGTTGCCGCGCACTTCTCGCGCCCAATCTATGGATATTTTGTCTTCGCAAAGCAGCTTGGCCGGCTATAAAGCCGTTGTGAATGCTGTGGCTCTGCACAAAAAAGCCGCCCCGATGATGATGACTGCGGCCGGAACCGTTGCTCCTATCAAAGTGTTGATTTTGGGCGCGGGAGTGGCCGGCCTCCAGGCCATTGCCACGGCAAAACGCTTGGGCGCCGTTGTTTATGCCTCTGATGTTAGAAAAGAGGTTAAAGAACAAGTGGAATCTTTGGGCGGACGCTTTTTGGAAGTTTCGGCACAAACGCAATTTTCCGATGCTTCCGGCTATGCCACCGAAACAACAGCCGAATATCAGAAACGCCAGCAAGAGGCCGTTGCGCAACAGCTTTTGCAGACAGATATTGTTATCACCACGGCACAATTGCCCGGCCGCGCCGCACCAAGATTAATCAGCAAAGAAATGTTGCGCCATATGCCCAAAGGCGGCATTGTTATGGATATGGCAGCTGACAGCGGCGGCAATGTTGAAGGCTCGGTTGACGGAGAAAGCGTTGATATCAACGGCGTGACCGTTATCGGCTGCTCTAATCTGGCTTCGGAAGTTGCCGCAACCGCCAGCGCCTTATTTGCCAAAAATATGCTCAATTTTGCCAATTTGGCTTATCATGCCGATAGCAAACAGTTTGATTTTCACGTTTCTGATGAACTTGTTCAGAAAACTTGTATTTGCAAAAATTATCACCTTACGGAGAACGTCAAATGAATGATTGGGGAACCTTGCTCACCATTTTCACCTTGGCCTGCTTTATCGGCTATTTTGTTATTTGGGGTGTGACACCGGCTTTGCATTCTCCGTTGATGAGCGTGTCAAACGCCATTTCCGGCATTGTTATCATCGGTGCTTTTGTTGCCGCCGGACAAAACGATATGAACGAAACAAAAATTTTGAGCATTTTGGCCATTGTCTTTGCCTCAATCAATATTTTCGGCGGGTTTGCCGTTTCTCAACGCATGCTCGCAATGTTTAAGAAAAAACAAGCTTCAAACAAAACTCCAGGAGAAAAAAGATGAACCAAAATTTTTCTACGCTTATTTATCTTTTATCTGCCGTTTTGTTTATTTTATCCATTCGGAGCTTATCTGCCCCCAACACGGCACGCCGAGGCAATGCTCTGGGCATTTTGGGCATGATGCTTGCCATTGCGGCCTCTCTGACCTTTGGACAGATTCAAGATTTTGTTTGGATTTTTGCCGCCATTATTTTCGGAGCCGTTATCGGCCTTTATGCTGCCGTAAAAGTGAAAATGACGGCCTTGCCGCAGATGGTTGCCGTGTTTAACGGTTTGGGCGGGCTCTCTTCCGTTCTGATTGCTTTGGCAGAAATTTTGGGCGGCTCTCACAGCCCGGTTGAAACCTCCTTGGGCTTGGTTATCGGCGCCGTGGCTTTTTCCGGCTCGATGGTGGCTTTTGCAAAATTGCAAGGTCTTATTTCCGCCAAGCCGATACATTCTCGCCTTCTCCACCTGACAAACCTGGTTTTGTTTTTGGCCTTGATTGGGTGTCTGGTTCATTTTGGCTTTAAAGCCGAGGTGCGAATCTTCTATCTTTTGACATTTGTTGCTCTTGTTTGGGGTGTTTTTCTGGTTTTGCCGGTGGGCGGCGCAGATATGCCGATTATCATCTCTCTTCTGAACGCTTGCTCCGGCTGGGCTGCCGTTAGCATCGGCTTTTCTCTTAACAATGTTTTGCTCATAATTACCGGGGCTTTGGTCGGTGCCGGCGGTGCTATTTTGTCTTATGTAATGGTCAAGGCTATGAACCGCTCCCTCAGCCATATTTTGTTTGGCTCTTTGGCGCAGCAACAAACCCTCGTCTCTGCCGAACAGAAAACAGCCAAAAGCGGAAGCCCGACAGATGCCGCCTTTATTATGGAAAATGCAAGTAAGGTCATTATTGTTCCCGGATACGGCATGGCCGTGGCTCAGGCTCAACATATTTTGGCAGAAATGGGCAAAGATTTGCACGAAAAATTTGGTGTGGAGGTTAAATATGCCATTCATCCCGTGGCCGGACGCATGCCCGGACATATGAATGTTTTGCTGGCAGAGGCTAACGTGCCTTATGAAGATGTTTTCTCCCTTGAAGATATCAACCGCGAATTTGCCACGGCGGATGTGGCTTATGTTATCGGCGCAAACGATGTGACAAACCCGCTGGCCAAGACAGACTCTTCTTCTCCGCTTTATGGAATGCCGGTGTTGGATGTGGAAAAAGCAAAAACCGTTTTCTTTGTTAAACGCTCGCTTAACTCAGGATATTCCGGCGTGGATAATCCGCTGTTTTATGCCGACAACACCATCATGCTTTATGGCGATGCCAAAAACGTGACAGAAGAAATTGTTTCCGTTTTGGAAAAATGAGGCTGATTTAATAAATGCCGAGCCAGCTCAAAAACAGCGCGCCAAACAAAACCAAATATAAAATCACACCCATAAAATCGTGACCGGCAACGCGCATGTCTTGCACCGAAGGCACTGCATTTTCTATGATGATGGTTTGTAACAAAACATATAAGAGATAGTTGCCCAAAGTTGCCGGCATCATCGGCAAGATAAGTTTGTCCAGATAATAGCCCATCGGCAAAAGCAACAACGGAGCCAAGGCGGCCGGCACCGCATTATAGCCCGTGATGTTGCGAAAAGCAACCGAGCCCATGACATATCCTCCATCCATCGAACGCCGCGGAAATATGGAAAAATTGCAGGGCTGCGCGTTTAAAAGCCCGCCGACCAAAGCATGCATGGTCTCGTGCAAAAATGTGCCGGGAATATTTACTAGCGTGCACATCCACATGCTTTTATAGGTGGCATATTTGAAACGGGAAATAAATATCACCATCAAAATCAGATAAAAACGATTGTCCAAAACATGTTGCAAAAAAGCCGGTGAACTGATGATGGCCGAAAGCCTTGAATATATCAGATATATATGTTCCATGTTGTGGTCCTTATCTTAAGGTGCTCAACCCGGCTAAATAGGTGTTCAACAGCAACTGACACAAATTTCTTTTATTGATTTTGCTCATTTTATCTAAGTTGTTTTTGGTCAAATATGCGCTCAAAGAAAACAAACTCAGCCACAAAACCTGCATGAAAACTTTTAACTCCGCCCCTTTTTTGCCTTTATATATTTGCCTCAAATCATCTCGCCAAAGGTTGGTGATTTTTAATATTTGGCGGCGATAAGACAGCGGATAGGCCGCATTTTTATTCTGCAAATGAAAATTATATAACAAATACCATAAATCTTGATGATTGATGACATATGAAACAAAAGCATCTACATAGCGGTTGAGGTTGAGATAGGGATTTTTATCCGGCAGCAAAATGCTCAATTTGGCAAAAAGCTCTTCCAATGTCAGCCGGTTTTGCGCCAAAACAAAATTATCCATGTTGGAAAATTGGTTATATATTGTGCCCACAGAATAGCCCGTGGCATCTGAAAGTTTGCGCGCGGTTAAAAAATCTGCCCCTTTTTCTTTGACCAAATCTCGGCCTTTTTGTAACAAAATTTGGCGAATGTTGTTTTTTATTTCCGTCATTGTTATATATTCATTAAGAAAGTTTTGTTATTTTTCTGTAATATAAAACAAGATTGAACAGTGTTCAATTTTTTTCTCATCCGAGGGGGAAAATTATGCTCAAAAAACTTTTTTTTGCTCTGAGCTTATCGGCTCTTTATCCATTATCTGTTCTGGCTCAAGATAATGCTGACTTTTTTCAGGATATTCTTATCAGCGACGAGCTCAAACAACAAGAAGCCGCGCAACAAGCACAACAACAGCTGGAAGAGAATCGTGCCGAAGCGCAAGATGCTGCCGGTGCTTTGCTTGACGCCAAGCCCAAAAACTTAAAAATTGATATGCCGGAACTGCCGCGCAGATCTCAAACCACACCCCAACCCGAACCGCAAGAAGATGTGCAAAACCTTGACGCTGCTCCTTTCGGCCTTTTGTGGAAAGCCAATATTGATACCATTAAAAATATGGGTGTTATCCTCACCCCGGTGGAAGAGAAAGACTATGTAAACTCTTTTATTGCCACGGGATTGCCTAAGGGGGCTCTGGATTTTAAATCCGTCAAGCTCACTTTTGGTGAAGAAAACGAACTGTGGCGCATTATCGCCGTCAGCGATTTTATGCAAGATACACCCAGCGCCGAAAAAGGCTTGCGGCTTTATAATACTTATTCTCGCTTGCTGGACCAAAAATACGGCAACAAGCAAGAGTTCTATACCCCGGCAATGAAAACCATTGAAAAAACAGTTATCGTCAATAGAAAAGAAACCATCCAAACCGAGCAAGTGCCTTATGAAATCGGTAACCCGGAATTTCTGTCTCAGCTGCAAAACGGCTCGGCTACACTTTATTGCACCTTTGTCGGCAACGGGGTCGGTGCGGCTATCACGCTCAGCGTTGACGGCGACGGACAAAGCTATATCGTCATTGATTATAAAAACTTGAAAATTCTTCAAGAAAGAGAACAAGAAGCCGTCGATATTTTATAAAATGAGGAATTTTGCATGAAAAAAATCTGTTTTTGCGGAATATCGGGCAGCGGCGTTTCTCCTTTGGCTCAAATTATGGCGCTCAAAGGCTACGAAGTGCGCGGCTCCGACCGTAGTTTTGATAACGGCAAGGACCAAGAACAAAAACAAAAATTGCAGGAGCTCGGAATCAAAATCTTTCCGCAAGACGGTTCCGCCATCACCCCAGATTTGGACGTGCTTTATGCCTCAACCGCCGTGGAAGACACAATCCCCGATGTGAAAGCCGCAAAAGCCTTAAATATCCCCGTAAAAACACGGCCCGAGCTTTTGGCTGAGCTCTTTGATGAATATGAGTTCAATATTGCCATCGGCGGAACTTCCGGCAAAACCACAACCACCGCTATGGTCGGCTATATCTTGGACAAGCTTGATAAAAAGCCTTGTGTGATTAACGGCGGTTTGCTCCTCAACTATACCAAACAAAAAGGAATCCCGAATTTTATTTTTAACCAAGGCGATATTTGCGTGATTGAGGCGGATGAAAGCAACGGAACAATTGAAAAATATGCCCCATATATCGGGCTTATCAATAATATCGGCGAAGATCACAAATCTTTAGATGAACTGAAAATATTGTTCCAAAATTTTGCTGACCGCTGTAAATTTGGTTTGGTGATTAATGATGATTGTGAAAACAGCAAAAATATCATCAATCCTAAAATCCAGAATTTGCGTTTTTCTCTCAAAAACCCACAGGCTGATTTTTATGCTTATGACATTACGCCTCTGCCGCATGGCGTTTCTTATATGTTGGACGGCAAAAAATTTCAGCTCAAACTCATTGGCAACTTCAACGTGGCCAACGCATTGGCTGTCATTGCCGTTTGTTCTCTTTTGGGGGTGGACAGATTTGAAGCCGCCAAAACATTGGAAAGTTTTCTCGGCACAAAACGCCGCTTGGAAGTTATCGGCGTGAAAAACAATATCACCGTGATTGATGATTTTGCACATAACCCCGATAAGGTTGACGCCTCAACCAAGGCTCTGCGCGATTATGACGGGCGCTTAATCATCATGTTTCAACCGCACGGCTTTGCCCCGATGAAGCAGTTTGGTAAGCAGATTATGCAGGCTTTTGCCAAAAACCTCAACCCCGATGATATTTTGATTTTGCCGGATATTTTCTTTGCCGGCGGCACGGTTAACCAAAGCATTTCTTCCGCCGATTTGGTGCATGATGCCAAAAATTTTGATGCCAATGCTTTTTATATTCCCAAACGCTCGGATATTCAAAAATTTATTCTGCAAACGGCAAAAAAAGGTGACCGAATCGTTATTATGGGTGCCAGAGATAATTCTCTCTCGCTTTTTTGCCATGATTTGTTGGAGGCCCTCTAGATGATGTTTCACTTGAAAAAAGGCGATAAGGTCGGTATAGCCTCTCCTGCCGGGTTTCTTACCTCACCCAAAGATATTGAACTTGCCGTCAAATATCTTACCGCTCACGGTTTTGTTCCCGTTATCGGCAAACATGTTTTTGATAAATATTTTTATATGGCAGGCAAAGATGAGGCGCGCGCTTCTGATGTCAACCGCTTTTTTGCCGACCCTGAAATTAAGGCCATATTTACAACCGCCGGCGGTTGCGGCTCGCAAAGAATCCTCCCGTATCTTGACTATCAGCTCATCAAAAAAAACAAAAAACCGCTCTTTGGTTTGAGTGATAACACTTCTTTGCAAAATGCATTGTTGGCCAAAGCCGGTTGCCCTAGCGTGACGGGTTTTTCTTTGAAATATGACTTTAAGAGCGGCAACATCTCTGCTTTTACCGAAGCCTCCCTCTTACAAGTTTGGGCAGGGAAAAAACAAAAAATCAAAAGCGGTGAAACGCTTAATCCGGGACGGGCTCAGGGCGAGCTTATCGGCGGATGTTTGAGCACTTTTCGCAATCTTTGCGGCACGCCCTATTTTCCCACTCTCAAAGGCAAAATTTTGCTCATTGAAGACGTGGGTGAGCGCACGCATAAAATTGGCGTTATGCTCACTCAGCTCTCACAACAAAAAGACTTTGATAAGCTTGCCGGAATCATCTTCGGAAAATTTGTTAACTGCGAACCTTTTGAAGCGCAAGACGGCTCTGTTGACGAGGCTTTACAAGAATTTGCTCAAAACTTTGCCTCACAAATCCCCGTTATCAAAAATTTTGACTACGGGCATGTGCCCAACCGCTATGTTTTGCCTTTGGGTCAAAAGGTGCAAATTGATGCTCTGTCTTGCCTCTTAGAATATTTGTGAGATTTTTTGCAGCACAAAATTGATGTTCTGCGCATTGAGATGCTCTATCAGTTTTTGGTAGATAAAAAATCCGTCCCAACCGCGACTGTTAAAGGCTGCCATGGAGCCAATGGCCCAAAAATTTGCTCCCGGCAAAAAGATAAAGCAAAATTTATATCCCACCTTGGGTAAATCCGTCTGTTTATCATGAATTTGCGAGGTGACCGTATCAACATGATAGCCAATGAAAAAGCCCATTATCAAATTCAAAATAAAATTGCTGCCCCAATAGTGCGTGTAAAATGAAATGCCAAACATGACACACATACCAAACAGCGGAAAAAAGTATGGTGCAATGATTATCAGCCAATTGATGGGGCCGCTGAAGCTCATTTCTCCACCATCATTTTCCGGGTTAACACGCAAGCTCTTGACCTTGTGCAGCGTTAAAAGCGCAAAAAAAGCGTGTGTCATCTCGTGGGCGGCAATTTCCATGGTGGTTTTGGTGTCCGTGTCCATAAAACCGCGGATGATGAAAAAGCCCAAAAAACCGCCAATCATTGCCAATGTCGGGATATTTCCTATGCGAAAATATGACAATGATTGCACAAATGCCGGTATGGATATGAGCATATATATGGCAACCGGCCATTTCAAAAGTTCAATAATCTTATTCAACAAAGTTTGCATTCTTTTTTCCCTCTTTTATTATCTTTAGCCGATTTCTTTATTTTTTTCATCTGCTTTCCGCAAAATATTAACATTTCTTCAATCTATATGAGTTAAACTACAGAAAATTAATACAGATTTTATCACCCTCGAGGAGAATAACCATGGATGAAAATGAATTAAATACATATGATTTTATTATCAACGATGAAGGCGAGGTTATGCTCTTGTTGCATGCTCAGGAAACCGAACCAAAGAATGCACGTATTGAGGTTGATGTTCAGGAAAAATCTGCCGTGCTCATCCGCAACTCAGATGATGAAATTTTGCTGCAAGATTTGCCCGATGACGTGATTGATAATATGCAAGATGAAGATACCATTTTGGTTTGCGAACTCAAAATCGGCGAAAAAGAAGAAGATACGCAGATTGTTTATACCTATGAAGCCGAAATTAACTTATAATTTTTACTTTGATTTATATCAAAAAAAAGGCTCTCGTTTGAGAGCCTTTTTTTGTTTGTTTTGCTTTTTTTATTGCTAGATTTCTCCGGCAGCATATTTCTTTGCCATTTCTGACATCGGAATAACTTTGATTTTGTCGGCATGTCCGGCAGCACCAAATGCCACATAACGAGATTCACAAACTTTTTGCATCTCTTCAATGGCCGGTTTCAAATATTTGCGCGGATCAAACTCTTTCGGGTTTTCGGCAAACAATTTGCGAATCGCTCCGGTAATGGCCATGCGGCAATCGGTATCAACGTTTACTTTACGAACGCCGGATTTGATACCGCGGACAATTTCTTCAACCGGCACGCCATATGTTTGCGGAATGGCACCGCCATAAGCATTAATCAAATCTTGCAGCTCTTGCGGAACTGAAGATGAACCATGCATAACCATATGAGTGTTCGGCAATTTTTTGTGAATCTTTTCAATAACGTCAATGGCCAAAATTTCACCATCGGGTTTGCGGGTGAATTTATATGCACCATGAGATGTGCCAACGGCAACAGCCAAAGCATCCAATTTGGTTTCTGCCACAAAACGTGCAGCTTCATCCGGGTCTGTGACCAGGCGTTTTCTGTCAATCACGCCTTCAGCACCGTGGCCGTCTTCTTTATCACCCTTGCCGGTTTCCAAAGAACCGATAACACCCAACTCGCCTTCAACAGAGGCACCAACGGCATGTGCTCTGGCAACAACCTCTTTGGTCACTCTGACATTATATTCAAAAGAAGAAGGGGTTTTGCCGTCTGCTTCCAAAGAGCCGTCCATCATGACGGAAGAATAGCCGTTAACAATGGCTGATTGGCAGATATCTACCGATGAACCATGGTCTTGGTGAATGCAAATCGGCAATTCCGGGAACATTTCAATTCCGGCTTGAACCATGTGACGAATCATCGGGTCTCCGGCAAATTTGCGGGCGCCGGTTGAGGTTTGCAAAATAACCGGGGCATTGACTTTTTTGGCAGCTTGCAAAACTGCAATCACTTGCTCCATATCATTAATGTTGAATGCCGGAACACCATAATTGTTTTCGGCGGCGTGGTCAAGAATCTGACGCATTGTAACTAAAGGCATATTTTAACTCCTTCTTTTTTTTGTTTTAAACATAATCTACTGCCGTCAATATATATCCTTCCTGTTCTTTTGCAAGCAAATTATCTGTTTTTTACATTTTAACAAAACTGTCATGATTATTTTTTGTTTTTTGTGTTATTCTATATTCATATCAATCCTCCTCTCAAGTGAGGCATTTCACTTCTGTTTTGATGTGAAATGCCTTTTTTTTATATAAATTACAAAAATATATTGATTTATTTTCTTTAGCAGAGTATTTATGTGGCACTAATTTAAATTTTTGTGTCATGAATATATTTTTATCTGTTATCATTGTTTTGGTCTTTGCAGCTACCTATATTTTGCAAGCGCCAAAACTGGTTCGTCGTAAATTGAGGGCAGAAACGCTTATTCTTTCCACATTGCTGGAATATTTGCTGTTGTTTCTGTTCAATGCTCAACATGAAAACATCCTTTTTATCTTTTCGGGAGCGTTGTTGGTTCAGTTTCTGGTTTCTTTTGGTTTTGCTTTTTATCGTCAAAGCAAACATAATGCAAAAACCAAAGAGATTAAAAAAATGCGTAACGCAACACTTTATTCCTATGACAATTTGATAAAAAAAGAAAATGCAAAGTCTGCCGCTTATTTTAGATTGGCACTGAATGCTTTTGTTTTTCATGTTGCTTGTTTTGTGGTGTTTTTGGGCCTATCCTGCCTTTAGGCAAATATGCGACAATAAAAAAACGTTCACGTTTGCAACCGTGAACGTTTTTTTTGTTTTCTTATATACTACCTATTTGTGGGAAGAATACCTGATTTCATCTTCCGACAAAATGATATAGTCGCCATCTTGGGGAACATACTTCCATTCCGTTTTTCCCATGGCGAGCCAACTATGACCAACACCAAATTTTCTAACCTCTGTTCCCTCTTGAGGAACCAAAATGGCTTGGCGCGGCGTTTGCCCGGCATATGCCTTAACATAAAGGTAGTAAGGCACATTTTCTTTTTTCACTTCGGCTATAAATGCAACATAGCCGCTGTTTTTTCCATCTTGCGGGTAAATTCGCCCCGGGAAAAAACTTTCATTCGTCAACTCAAAACCTGCCTCCCTTGCTTTTTCTACAGCCTGAGAAGCCTTGTTAATGTATTCACATTCACTCATAATAGTATTTTTTTTAAAGGTTTATAATAAGATTCACTATGGCGTTGAAAGTAACACCTACAGTACTATTGTCAATCTTTTTTATTTTTTCCCCAGAAAAAGAGCCTTATTTTTTTTACAAACAAGGCTCTTTTCTTCGCTATTTTGCTATTTTTTTAACGGCTTCTATCACTTTTTCTACCGTTATGCCAAAGTGCTTAAACAGCTCTCCGGCCGGGCCTGACGCACCGAAGCCATCCATACCGATGATTGCTCCATCCATCCCAACATAGCGTTCCCAACCATATTTGGCAGCAGCTTCCACGGCAACACGCGGCGCTTTGCCCAAAACTTTTTCTTTATACTCCTTGCTTTGCGCATCAAACAGCTCGCAACAAGGCATGGACACCACGGCTGCTTCAATGCCCTCTTCGCGCAATTTTTGCTGCGCCTCTACCGCCAAAGAAACTTCCGAACCGGTGGCAATAATCGTGGCTTGTCTTTTCTTGCCTTCTCTCACATCAGAGATGATATATCCCCCCTTGGCGGTTAGATTTTCTGAAACTGACGTTCTTAGCATCGGCAAGCCTTGTCTGGTTAAGGCCAAGATACTCGGCGTATGTTCACTTTGAAGCGCAATCTTCCAAGCTTCTGCCGTTTCTACCACATCGCAGGGGCGGAAAGTATAAATATTCGGCATGGCGCGGTATGAGGCCAAATGCTCAATCGGCTGATGGGTCGGACCGTCTTCGCCGACACCGATTGAATCGTGGGTCAAAACATAAATCACTCTTATTCCCATCAAGGCAGCCAAACGCATGGCAGGGCGCATGTAATCCGAAAAGACGAAGAAAGTTCCGCCATACGGAATAACGCCGCCGTGCAAGGCCAAGCCGTTCATTATTGCGCCCATGGCGTGTTCTCTGATGCCATACATCAGATTATTGCCGTTATAATCTTCTTTGGTGATGGTTTTCATACCACTCACAAAAGTCAGGTTAGAAGCGGCTAAATCTGCCGAACCGCCGATGATTTGCGGAACATTCGGCACAATTTGTTCCAGACACATTTGGCTGGCTTTGCGCGTGGCCACTTTGGTCTTCTCTTCCATTGCCTTTTGCGCCATGGCTAACAAATCTTTATCCCAATTTTGCGGCAATTTGCCGGCAATCACATCTAAAAATTCTCTGTCTTTTCCTTTTGCTCTTTCTTCCCATGCGGCATATTCTTTTTCATGAGCTTTGCCACATTCTCTCCAGGCGGTCATAACCTCGGCCGGAACTTCAAACGGTGCATAAGTCCAATTCAAATTCTTTCTCATGGCGGCCACTTCTTCCGCACCCAGCGGCGAACCGTGGCATTTGCTGGTGCCGCATTTGGTCGGCGCCCCAAAGCCGATTTTGGTTTTGCAGGCAATCAATGTCGGCTTATCTGATTTTTGCGCCTTGGCAAGGGCTTTTTCAATCTCTTCATAATTATGGCCGTCAACCTCTATCGTATTCCAGCCCACGGCTTTGAAACGAGCGATTTGGTCTGTGGAGTTGGCTTTATCTACCGTGCCGTCTATTGTGATATTATTATTATCCCAAAGAACAATCAGCTTATTTAAGCCCCAATGGCCGGCCAGCGAAATGGCTTCTTCCGATATGCCTTCCATCAGGCAGCCGTCACCGCAAATCACATAGGTATAGTGGTTGCAAACCTCTTCGCCATATTTGGCGGCAAGCACTCTTTCGGCCATGGCCATGCCCACGGCCGAGCTGATGCCTTGTCCCAAAGGCCCGGTGGTCATATCTATCCCTGCCAGATGGCCATATTCCGGGTGGCCTGCCGTTTTGGCTCCCAATTGGCGAAAGTTTTTGATATCTTCTATATTAATATCCTCATAGCCCATCAAATATAGCAAAGAATAAAGCAGCATTGAGCCATGCCCTGCCGATAAAACAAACCTGTCTCTATCAAACCAGCGCGGTGCTTTGGGATTGAGCTTGATGAACTTTGAAAACAAAACCGTTGCCACATCGGCCATACCTAAAGGCATGCCGGGGTGGCCCGATTGTGATTTTTCAATGGCATCGGCGCTCAAAAATCGGATGGCATTGGCCATCAAGCTCAAAGATGCTGTTTCTTTATTCATGGTATTCTCCTTACTTAATTATTCGGCAAAGGTGCCGTCTTGGTTATAGAGCGGCGGATATTCTTTTATTTTTGTTTCATAGACCTCATTTTCAGGGGCCGTGTCATCATATTCCATATCCACATCAAAAAAGCGCTGATTATAGGCTTTTTCTTTGGGTGAGATAACCAGTCCGGCAAAAATTTCAAACTCATACATCATCTCTTGCGGAATTTTGACCTCAACCGTTTTGCCCTTGAACTCTTTTTCATTTTCGTCTGCGGATAATGAAACGGCTTCAAAATAGGCCTTTTTGCCCAAAAATGCCGGCGGCCCTTTTATGGTGTTGGTAAACCAGGAAAACTGAATGTCATTTTCATCGCTCTTTTGCAATCTTTTAACCACAAATATCGGCGTGATGACGGCTTTTTCCTGTTTGACCCTATCATCAAAATAGCAAAAAGACTCCGTCCCCTTAAGCTCCACCATAAAGTTGTCTTTATAATTGACAATTTGGATTAATTTGGCGTCTTCTCGTTTGATGGTTATCAGCGGGCATTGTTTATAGCCTTCCGGGGCATCATCCAACAGAAGCACGCAGCCCGATATGAAAAACAAAAGAAAAATTGCACTTATTTTTTTTATCATCGGAATTGTTCCCATTTATATATTTTATCTCAATATATAAATGATATTTTATTTTGTAAATAAGGCAACCAACTCGCTGTGATTAGAATAGGAAAACTGGTCTATCATCGTGATTTCTTTGAGCTTGTAGCCGCAAGAAAGCAAAACCTCGGCATCTTGCACAAAGCTGTGCGGATTGCAGGAAACGGCAATTATCCTTTGCGGCATTTTAGCCTCATCCATGGCGGCTATCTCTTTGACCTGCGCCAAAGCTCCGGCACGCGGCGGATCAAAAACAACCACATCAAAGGCTTCCAACTCTTTGGCGGAAAGAGGATATTTGAACAAGTTTTTTTCTTTTATCTCAATGTTGGCAATTTGATTTTTGTTGATGGATTGTTGGAAACCGGCCAACAGCGATTTTGAGGAATCAATTGCCACAATCTTGTGCTCTTTGTTTTGAGACATGGGATAAGAAAATGTGCCGATGCCGCAAAACAAATCGGCTATTGACAATTTTCCTTGCGGCAGATAGCCCATGACCAAATCTATCATCTTTTGCTCGGAAATTTTGCTTGCTTGCAAAAATGTGCCGGCCGAAATATAAACATCATAGCCAGAGTTTTTGATATAAGGTTTGGCTTTTTCCAACAAGGTTTGCGCCTCGGCAAACTCATTTTTGCGGTGCGATATGCGTATGATATCTTCCCTATTTTGGATAAAGTCCGAAATTTCCATCTGATAATCAAGCGTGATATCTTTTTCAAACTCCAAAACCATATCTATCCCGTTATCGGCCTGCGTTAACAAAACATCTCCCGTGTGCAGGTTTTCATAGCCGATAACTTTGTTTTTTTTCTTTTGCGGGATTTTTATTTGGCACAATTTTAAGATTAATTCTTTAACAGCCGGCAAACAGGCGTTGAGTTTTGCCGTTAAAAGCGGGCAATTTTCAATATCTACAATCTCGGCACTTTGTTTTTGATTATATCCCAAAACGAGCTTGCCTTTTTTGTAAGAAAAAGCAAAGGCAGCACGACGTCTTTGCCCGTCACCCACAAAAAACGGCTCGTTAAAACGATATTCCTGCGCAGAAAGCCGTTGTAAAATGCTTTGAAGCTTGGCCACTTTTTCTTCGCGATATTTTGTTTCGGGCAAATCTCTATATATGCAGCCGCCGCAAAGGCCTTGATATTGACAACTCATAAAGCACCTATTTCATATCTTCTTCATCAACCCCCAACAAAGGATAACTGTTTTCTTTGGTTTCTATTTGCGGGTTGTTTGATTGAATGTGATTGGATTCAATGCCGTCAAGCAAAGATATTTCTTCATTTTCTTCTTTATCAAATATCGGGTGGCGGCTGTTTAACTCATTGTTTATTCTTTCTTGCGCTTCTTTGTTGTCAAAGGCGGCCAAGTCTTCCTTGCTGAAAATTTCTACTCGGTTTCTGCCTCCTTCTTTGGCTTTATACAACGCCTCGTCAGCCGTTTTTATCAGGGTATCTATGTTGTCGGAAACCTCTGATGACGAAACACCGATACTCACGGTAAAACGAACTTCCTGCCCTTCATCCGAATAAACAACAATCTCTGATATTTGTTCCCGCAAGCGGTCGGCCACAATCTTGCCTTTTTGTGCATCTACCCCTGACAAAAAGACCACAAACTCTTCTCCGCCATAGCGTGCCACGATATCATCATTACGCAGCGCTTTTTCACATGTGGCGGCCAGCTCTATCAAAACTTTATCTCCGGTTTTGTGGCCATAGGTGTCGTTGACGTTTTTAAAGTGGTCGGCATCTATCATCAAAACACTAAACGGTTGGTTGTTGACCTTGGCATCAACAATGCGCTTGAACACTTCTTCCTCAAAATAACGACGATTGAAAATAGCCGTCAGCGGATCTCGCGTGGCCTGATTTTTAAGTAAAGCTTCGCGGCTCTTGCGCGAGGTTATATCTTGGAAAGCCATGTATAGTGCCACATCATAGTTATAATCTATAATATTGGCTGACGCCAAAAGCCAGAACGGCGTGTTGCCCATCGGGGTTTTGACCAAAATTTCAAAATCTTGAACCACACGTTCTTTTTCCAAACGCTCGTTCAAAATTTTGCGATTTTCCGAATCGGCAAAAAAATCTTTCAAATGATAACGTTCAAGCTCATCTGACATGATATCAAACAACTTTACGGCATTGGTGTTGGCAACCAACAATCTATCATCGCTCAAGCGCGATATGATGATTGGGAAAGGTGAATATTTGATGATTTCGTCTATCCGATTGTAGCTTTTTTCAACCTCGGCGTTGCTATCATCATATTTTTTCGCATAAAAATCTGTTTTCATCATCAAAATGGCAAGAGAAAACATTGCGTATACACAGGCCGGCAGATACCACGAAACTTCTATAAAATAATTTATACCGATGAACTTGAAAAACATAATCAAAGAGGCAAAAATGCCGCTCATGCTCATCATGACAAAACCGCTGTTCCTTTTTTTGTTGCACTGGATTAAGCAGCCAAATGTTAAATATATGAAACCGACCAACGGGAATATATTGTGCATTTGCGTTATCATCTTGTTATTGGGATATATAAACAAGAAAAAGATTATTCCGATGATGCCGAGAGCGCCCAAACCATATATTATGATTTTATCTTGAGAATCGGCTTTCATCAGTTTTGACACATAAGCACACAAAAACAACATGGCGCCCAAACGCATCAAAAGTTCTACAAAAACCCACCAATCAACCGCTTCTCCCTGCGCAAAAAGCTTGTTGGAATATTGCGATATATAGATGGAAAAAAAGTCCAGCAATATGGCTGTGAAAAAAAGCCACAATTCTTTATCTCTTTTGTTGTATGACGTTGTATATATGCACGAAAACAATAATATTGCCAGCGACAAATAGGTGATGTTGGAATATAGCGCCTGGCTTAAAATCAATGTTGTTCCCATTAGTTGTATACCTCAATTTTATTTTCGTTTTGTTGGTAGATTAGTGCAAGAGCGTTAATATAAAACTAAAACTGATTAAAAAATTGATGATAATTTAATTTTTTTATTATAAGATAAAACCGTTTTCTAAAAAGAAGATGTTAAAGGATTATGTAATGAAAAAAAATATTCCGCACCATTATAGTTATGATTTCAAGCTCAATATTGACAAAGTTCCTTCCAAAGAATCGGACAGAATCAACTTAAAAATTTTGCTCCCAGGAATGTTTCTCGGTCTGATTTTGCTGCTTCTCGGTGTGTTTGAGCTGGCCAACACTTTTTACGGCGGCAACCTTTTGTTCAACAGATTCATTGCAGAAAACACAGCTTATAACTCTTTTCTTTCTCCCGCTTTTTTTGACAGTTGCATCATCATCCTCGGCCTGGGCATTATATTTTCTTTAATCTTGTCTTATCTGCGTTATAAAAAGATTTTTTATGACGGCAAAAAAATTACCATGATTAACCGAGATGCCTTGGGCAAAAAAGTCACTTATCAAAATAATATTTCCGACTTTTTGGGGGTGATGTTTCGTGTGGAGTTTGTGCAATGCGGCTTTATTGCCAAAAATATTTATATTATTGAACTTCAACACAAAAACTATAACCAGACCGTGCCTTTATATATCTCCACTTCCGGCAAAAATATTCGGCAAATTTGGGTGGATTATGCCAAAAAACTTAACCTGCCGACCTTGCTTTATACCGATGAAGGAATCTTAAAGCGCGATGTGCCCGATTTGGACAAGTCTTTAACCGAAATGGTTGATATTTGGAACCTGCGCGGCAAATTTAACCCCAATGCCAAACACTCTTTCCGCATTGCCGTTAAACAAATGCCCGACAAAATCATCATCAAATCAAGAAAAATTTTGTGGGACGCGTTCAATATCTTTGGGCTGTTTTGCCTCATTGTGGTGTTGATGACTTATTTTATGGTCCATACGCATGCCGAAATTTTTTCGCCAACTTTTCTTTTGTGCTTTAATACCTTTTGCTTTTTTATCTTGTTTACCGCAATTTTTGTTATGTTCAGAAAAGATAAACTCATCATCAAAAAAGATAAAATCGTTAATACTCACAAATATTTGTTCTTTTCTACCAAGCATGATGAAATCTTGAAAAAAGATATTAAGGGCATATATGTCACGTTCAACCCTGCAACGGAAAGATATTTTGTCACCATCACCTCCAGCGAAAAAAACATTATCTTCGGCAAAAAACTGCCCATCAAAGATTTAAAGTGGGTCAAAAATTTCTTGGTGGAACTGCTGATTAATGAAAAATAAGCTTGGATTATATTTTTCTTTGATATATATCTTTAATTAAAAATATGTATCTTGATTTGGAGAAGGTAAATGAAAAAGAAAAAACTCCCCGAACAGCATAATGATTTTGAAGATGCTTTTATTCGCGAGATTGATGAAGATTTAAAAAATGAAAAATTGAAAAGAATCTGGGACAAATACGGCCTGTTTATTATCATTTTTGTTACGGTTGCCATTTTTGCCGCCGTCAGCTTTGAAACTTTTATTGCTTGGAAAGACAAAAGAAACCAAGAAATGTCCGATACTTTTGCTTATGCACTCAACCTGCAAAACCAGGGACGCAACACCGAAGCCTTTGCCGTTTTGAACAGATTAAAAGATTCTGAACGAGGAATCTATGCCGATATTGCACAAATGCAAATGGCCGATATGCTCATTGAACAAAACAAGCTCCCAGAAGCCATCAACCTTTTGCAAGAAATTTGCAATAATGATGATTTTAACCCGCAGCTGCATGATGTAGCCGTTCTCAAGCTTGCCTCTTACAAGCTCAATGATGCTCCGGCAAACGAGATTGAACAATTGCTTGCCCCGTTGACCTCCGAGCAAAGCCTGTGGAACAATGCCGCCAAAGAGATTTTGGCCATGCTTGCCTTGCGCGAAAAAAACTTTGCCGAAGCTAAAAGGCTTTATCAGGAAATCAGCCTCAACCCCAAAGCCTCAGACAGCATGAAAAGTCGGGCTTTGAATATGATTAATGTCTTGGAATAAATCTATTTTTATAAGGAAAAGTGCTCATGATCTGCAAAAAATATTCTGTTGCCCTGTGCTGCGTGGCAATGTTGCTCTCTTCTTGCGGAATGTTTGATAAAGAACGTTTGAATATTGACGGCGAGCGCGTCTCGGTTTTGCAAGAATCTAAAATGCTGGCCCCTGATTTTGAAGCCGGGCAGATTAAGATCACGCTTCCCAAACCCTATGCCAACAACTCCTGGAAACAAAACGGCGGAAACTCTTTACACCGCATGGAGCATCTCAATGCCTCTTCCAATTTGAAAAAACTTTGGGATAGTAGCTTTGGCACCGGGAGCTCAAAACGCGATTATCTGATTGCCGCCCCGGTGATTGCTTACAAAGTGGTGTTTACCATTGATGCCAACGCCGAAGTTAAGGCTTTTCGCCTGGATGACGGCGAAGAAATTTGGAGCAAACAACTTTCCCCAAAATTTGAAGATGAATATGAAATTTCCATGAAGGGCGCCGGCTTGGCTGAGTTTGACAAGAAAATTTATGCCACGACAGGTTTCGGCAGCGTTTTTGCTTTGGATATGAAAACAGGCAAACAACTCTGGCGCATGGATGAATCTTCTCCCATCAGAATTGCCCCGACCGTTGCCAACAACAGAGTTTTTGTGCAAACCATTGATAACACTTTGATTGCACTTGATGCACAAACGGGTAAAGAGCTTTGGCGCCAAAAAACCGCAACCGAAGCCACAACTTTGGTCGGCGGTGCCAGCCCGGCCTATGATCCTTATCAAGATGTGGTTATTGCCGCCTTTTCTACCGGCGAGTTGAAAGCTTATAAGGCTTCTACCGGCTCAGAATTGTGGAGCAATTTGTTGGTTTCTTATCGCCGCACAAACTCTCTTTCCAGCATAAACGGTATCAAAGCAAACCCCATTATTGACGGAGACGTGGTCTTTGCCATGGGACATTCTAATATTTTGGCCGCAATCGATTTGCGCACCGGCAACAAAATTTGGGAAAGAGAAATCGGCGGCAGTTCTCAGCCTTGGGTCGCCGGAAAATATCTTTTTGTTTTGGACGATGCTTTCAACCTGATGGCTTTGGAAAAAAGCAGCGGAAAAATTGTCTGGAACACCAATGTGCCGGTAACCAATAATGATGAAAACACGGCCGGCGTTTTTGCCAAAGGTCCTGTTTTGGCCGGCAACCGCTTGCTTATCAGCGCTTCAAACGGATATGTCTTTGCCGTTTCTCCTTACAACGGCAAGATTTTGGGTTATATCAGCTTGTCTGACGGGGTGAGTGTTTCTCCCGTTATTGCACGCGGCATTGTTGTCTTTACAACGGCTGATGCCGAAATCGTGGCTTATAAATAACAGAGGCCTATCATGAGTTTGAAAGTTGCCATTATCGGACGCCCAAATGTTGGAAAATCTACCCTTTTTAACCGCTTGGTCGGCAGAAAAGTTGCCATTGTTCATGACAAACCCGGCGTCACACGTGACCGCAGAGAAGCCCCTGCCAAGCTGCGTGATATGGCTTTGACCATTATTGACACCGCCGGTTATGAATATGCCAAAGATGACTCCATTGAAAAAAGAATGTGGGAACAAACTCAAAGAGCCATTCAGGATGCCGATGTTTGCTTGTTTTTGTTTGACGCACGCGATGGTTTGCAGCCCTATGATGAGCATTTTGCTCAGCTTTTGCGCCAAATGCATAAGCCGGTTGTTTTGCTTGCCAATAAATGTGAAGGAAAAATGCAGGAAGACAGTATCGGCGAGGCTTATAAACTCGGCTTTGGTCAGCCTATTCCTTTTTCTGCCGAACATGGTCTCGGTATGCAAGATCTCTATGACGCTCTGCGCCAATATTATCATACCGCAGATGAAGAAAAGCCAACTACGCCGCAAATTTCCGACGAAGCAGAAGATGATGAAGATGAGGCCTGGAAATCGCGTCCCATCCAGCTGGCTATTGTCGGACGGCCGAATGTGGGAAAATCTACCCTCGTTAATGCTTTGCTTAACGACGAGCGTATGCTTACCGGGCCGGAAGCCGGCATGACAAGAGATGCCATCACCACAGCTTGGGAATATCAGGGCAGAAAAATCAACTTGGTTGATACCGCCGGTTTGCGCAAACAAGCAAAAGTTTCTGACTCGCTTGAAAAATTGTCTGCCGCCAATACCAAACGTGCCGCTTTTTTGGCGCAAGTGGTGATTTTGGTCTTGGACGCCGATGCCGTGTTGGATAAGCAAGACTTGACCATTGCGCGCCAAGTTTTGGAAGAAGGAAGAGCTTTGGTTATTGCCGTTAATAAATGGGATATTGCCAACAGAAAAGAAGCTCTTGACCAGCTGAACTATAAATTGCGCACGTCTTTGACCCAGGCTGAAGGTGTGCCCACGGTTACTGTTTCCGCTCTCAAAAAAGAAGGCTTGGACAAGCTCATGCGCGCCGTTTTCAAAGTGTATGACCGTTGGAATATGCGCATTCCAACCGCTCCTTTGAACAAGTGGTTTGCCGATGTTTTGGATAATAATCCGCCTCCGCTCGGCAAAAATAATCGTAGAATCAAACTGCGCTATATCACGCAAGCCAAAACCAGGCCGCCGGCATTTTTTATCTTCTCCAGCAACCCGGAAGGCTTGCCTGACTCGTATTTGCGCTATTTACTGAATGATCTGAGAAAAACTTTTGATTTGGGCGGAATTCCTTTGCGCATTACCACAAGAAAAGGTAACAACCCTTATCAAGATAAAAAATAATTTCTATTTTTTCAGAAAGATTGAAATTGTTTGCAAATTTTTAAAAAATTTGTTATAATTTTTTTGTGTGCACCGCAATTGTTTGGGAGAAGTATCATGTCTATTAAAGGGTCTTATCGGTTTATCTTTTTTTCTTTGTTTTGCTCAATTTTAGGTTATGCACCTTTGGCGCAAAGCGCAGAGAATATTACAGAACAAACAAAATTTTCTCTTGAACAGCCTTCCGTTGCCGCTTCATACCAAACAGCTGCCATACAGTTTTTACCTAATTACAAAGACAGCGATATTGGTTATAATACACATGACTTGACAGCCGGCAGCATTGCCGATGATGATTCTTGCTCAGCCTACCCTCTTTCTTCTTGCCCGGCCAACGGAAACTGCCGCCAATGTCCCACTAATAGAAACAAATATCGCCTTCTGAGCTGTCAAGATCCTTATATTATCACAAGTAACAAAACCGCTTGCCGCGCAAAGGTTTGCTCCGATTTTGGCGCTGGGTATAAATCTGCTCCCGGTGCAAATGAAGTTTGCTATAAACAAAGTTTTGCCAGCACCACAAAATTGAATTGCTATTTTGATTGTGAAAAGAAAGTAACCTGCAGCACCGTGGCAAGCGGTGGTCAAGAAACGATACCAAGTGGTAAAAAATGCACGAGTCAATCTTTTAAATATTCCGACTTACAAACTCTGCAATGCTATGTCGGTTGTCGCAGCTTAAACTGCAGCGGCTATAATTTAAATTGTTTGAGCAAGCCGGCACATGCCACCTCCATGACAAAATGCCCTGACTGTTCAACAAGCTTGGAAAGATATCTCAAACCCGGAACCATAACATCATCCATTTATGCACCTTTTATTGCTCAATGCGATTCTTCTTATTGCAAAATCGGCGCTTGTGAAGATGGCTATAAAATTAGCTCAGACGGAACAAAGTGTCTCAATGATACTTGCTCTAAAGGCTATTATAAAGAATGTGAAACCGGCACTCAAGGGACAGCCCAATATACAGAGACAGGAACAGCTTGTTATCAGTGTAAACCGGCAAGCACCAGTTGTAGTGAAAAAGGCTATTATGACTCCACTTATTGGAACTCTAAAAAACCCTCAGACGGACAAACTTATAGCTTTGTAAAAACAGCTACTTGTCCTTATGCTTCTAATTATTATATGGGCTATTGGAACCCAACCACTTGTAATGCACCAAACCCAGGATATTATCTCTATTCTGACTTGACATGCAGCAGCCAACTTATTTCTGGAAAAACAGTAATTGGTGTTATCTTTTCTGACTTATCAATCACAAATTCAAAATTAGCTCTGGCTCTCACAGGATATAATGTTAAGTGGTCAGATACATCGGTTGATATTCCTAATTTAAAAAACAGTTCTTCAGTTATTGATGATACAAACGGTAAGGCAAATTCTTACATAATTAGTAGCTATTGCAACGTTGCATCGCTGAATTGTCCGGCAGCAACAAATGCAACAAGTTATAAAACCGCGGGAACAAGTGCTGGGGACTGGTACTTGCCAGCAGGAACGGAAATGGAGATGATTTCCATAAATAAAAGCTTGCTTGATTCTAAATTATCAGCAGCTGGAGGAAGAACCTTAGGCAGATTATATCTTTGGACATCCACTGAAGCATCTGCCTCAACCGCCTATACTTGGCATTATTCCGCTGGCTGGAAAGCCTCAAGCAAGACAAGCTCATATCATGCTCGTCCGATTATAGATCTTGCAAGAAAAACTCCAACATGTTCTCAAGTTTCGTGTAGTAATACATTAACATCTTGTCCGGCAAACGGTGTATGCTCAGTTTGTGTTGCACAAACCTCAACCTGTACTCAGGCTGCAGCCAAATATATGCTCACCGGCTGTAATGCTGGTTATGTAAAATCTGGCAACACTTGTGTCGCTCCGGCTCAAAAATGTACCAACCCACAAGTCGGTTACATCTTATATTCAGATAAGAGTTGCAGCAGCACTCTTACATCTGGAAAAACACCTATTGCCGTTATTGCCGATACGACCAACAAAGTTGCCGTTGCTCTAGAAAATAAAGGACCTACAAAATGGTATGATTATGGCTCTGATGAGCTGATTAATACACATTTAGCTGGCTTAACCGGAGACGGAAAAACAGATACAGCAACTTTATTAAAAAATTGCGGACCTTGCACTGCTGTTATAACAGTTAATAGTTACACACCAGCTGGGACAAGCCGTGGAGATTGGTATTTGCCTTCAAAATCCGAACTTGACGTTATCTATAATAAGAGATCAACCATCAACAGCGGAATAAGCAAAGCCGGTGGAACCCAAATCTCAACCAGCACCACAACCTGGAGCTCATCAAGATCTGGCTACGATATCATTTGGGCCACAGGTGCATCCTCTTACGAACTTGACATGAGAGAATCTCATTACGTTCGACCGGTAATGAACTACCAAGACTGGTTAAATAAATAACATCATTCTCCCCTCAGGACAGAAGTTCTGAGGGGATTTTTTTGTTCTGTTTAAAAACTATATCACATGGGAAAACTATATCACACGGGCAACGGTTAATGTATCTACCGACTTGGCTCCGGCCGCTTTGATGGCTAGGGCACATTCTTTCAATGTTGAACCCGTGGTCATAACATCATCTATCAAAACCACGCGTTTGCCTTTAATTTTGTCTTGATGTTTGACGCTAAAAACACCTTTGACATTTTGTACCCTTTCTTTGCCGGAAAATGCCACCTGCGGTTTGGTCGCTTTATGCTTGATAACGGAAGTATAGTCCACGGGAACATGGCACAGTTTGCTCAGCTCTTTGGCCAGCAAAGCCGATTGGTTATATTTTCTTTTGACCAAACGCGTATAATGCAGCGGAATCGGCACCAAAATATCAACCCCTTCTTTCCAAATATCTTTTCCGGCAATATTCAACCATTTGGCTAAAACCTTGGCATTTTCGGTTTTATCCATAAACTTGAGTGCCAGAATCAAATTTTTGGAAGCTTCATCATAGCATAAAGCCGAACGATTGTAACGAAACGGCGTTTTTTTCTTCTTACTGCACGTGGCGCACAACATCTTTTTGCCGGTGTTTTGCGCTTCAAACGGGTGACCGCACTTATGACAATATGGTGCTGAGATGAAATTTAACTCGTTATAACATTCTGCGCATAAGCCGTCTTGCGCCAAAATGGCTCCGCATTTGATGCAGCGCGGCGGCAAAAAAATTTCAATTATTTTTTGCAATATTTCTTTCATGCTTTGGGGAACAGCTTTAACAGCTCCTCATGAATCTCTTTGATGCTGTTGACCACAATTATCCCGGCATCTTGCATGGCATCTTTTTTGTCTTGTGCAGAAATGCGCCCCTTGGTGATGACATCTCCGGCATAGCCCATTTTGTGGCCAAAGGGCACAGCATCACCGACAACCAAGCCAATCACCGGCTTTTTCTTCTTCAGACTCTTATAATATTTTGCCGCATCTTCTTCAAAGGTGCCGCCCAAATGTCCCAACATGACAATGGCTTTGGTTTCTTCATCTCCGTGAAAAGCTTTAAGCGAATCGATAAAATCTATGCCGATCATCATATCATCGCCCAAACCCAAAACCGTGCTTTGACCCAGATTGTTGGCGCGATTGGTTTCTATCACGGCTTCATATGTTAAGGTGGAAGAACGTGACACAATCCCGATTTTGCCTTTGTGATGAATATTTTCCGGGAAAATGCCCAATCTGGCCTCGCCGGGTGTGATAATACCAGGTGTATTGGGACCAATCAGTTTTGTTTTGCTCCCTTTGAGCATGGCCTTGACTTCCAGCATGTCTTTCAAGGGCACTCCGGCAGCAATGCAAACAACCAAGTCCAACTCTGCCTCCACAGCTTCTTTCATGGCCGCTTTGACAGCCGGTGCCGGAACAAACATCACACTGGCGTTGGCTCCCGTTTCGGCCTTGGCTTCTTTAACCGTGTTGAAAACCGGCAGACCCAAATGCATTTCTCCGCCTTTTTCCGGCGTGACACCGCTCACAACATGGGTGCCATAATCCAAAGAACGCTTGATATGAAATGTGGCCTGCGACCCCGTAATACCTTGACAAACAACTTTGGTGTCTTTGTTAACCAATATGGACATTATTCGCTCTCCTCTACGGCTTTGATGACGGAATCTACAGCCGAATCCATTTCTTCTGCAATGATGACCGGCAGTTTGGAATGTTGCAAAATTTCTTTGGCCTCGTCTTTATTGGTTCCCTCAAAACGCACCACCAGCGGCACATTCAACCCAACTTCAGAGGCCGCGGCAATAATCCCTTCCGCAATCAAATTGCAACGCAAAAAACCACCCAAAATGTTTATCAATATACCCTCAACCTTGGGGTTGGTCATGATGATTTTGATACCCGAAGCGATTTTATCTTTATCAACACCGCCTTTAACGTTGAGAAAGCAAGCGGCACTGTAACCTCTTTTTTGCAGCTCATCCATAATGGCCATGGCCAAACCATCACCATTGACAATGCAGCCGATGTTGCCATCAAAGTCACAATATGTAAACTTATATTTGGCCGCTTGCAGCTCGCGTTCGCCTTCTTCATAATCATCTTGCAAAGCCGATATATCGGCATGACGATACAAGGCATTGTCATCAAAAGAAATTTTGGCATCCAGCGCCACTAATTGTCCACTACCCATCACCCCGACAGGGTTGATTTCTATCATGGAGGCATCATAATCCAAAAAAGCTTTATGCAGACCGTTTATCAAGCGTTTTAAGCTTCTGCCGCTGCGCGGCGGAAGTTTTAAAAATTCCAAAACTTTGCGAATCTGTTCCGGGGCAACGCCATGATTGAGCGGCAGCGCAATTTTTAATATTTTTTCCGGCTCGTTTAAGGCCAGTTCATTAATTTCTTTTTCTCCCGTTTCCGCAACCAAAAGCGTTAAAGCAGAGGCCATGCGGTCAATGACCAAAGCGGCATAAAAAATCTTTTTGACCTTGGTATAGGCTTCCACATAAATGCGGCTGACGGATTTGCCTTTGGGGCCGGTTTGCAAGGTGACCAAGGTTGAACCAAGCATTTGTTCGGCATTTTTTATGATATCGCGCCGACTTTTGATGAGGCGAATCCCGGCTTTTTTTCCGGCTTTTTCTTCCAAGAAATAGCCTTTGGCTCTGGCCCCGGACTGAATCTGTGCTTTGAGCATCCAGGGACCGCGAAGCGAAACTTTGGCGGCAACCTTTTTGGCCTCGTTCGGGGTATAGGCAATTTTGCCTTTGGGAATGACAATGCCATATTTGCTCAAAATTTTCTTGGCTTGGTATTCATGAATATTCATCGGCAAACTTTCCTATAAAACTTCTGCATAATGCAAGATTTTTTCTGTCATTGATGTCAGGCCGTTGCGGCGGCTGGGGCTCAAATGTTCCGATAAGCCCAATTTTTTGAATATATCTTCTATCGGAGCAGATTTTATCTCTTCTGCCGTCCGCCCGGAAAAAATGCTCAAAACGATATAGATTATTCCTTTGACGATGACGGCATCACTGTCTCCTAAAAAGAAAAGCTTGTTTTCTTTCTTTTCCGGCACCAGCCATACTTGTGATTGGCAGCCCTGCACTTTCCATTCTTCCGTATGGAACTCCGGCGGCAAAGGTTCAAGCTTTCCGCCTAAATCAATGATATAGCGATATTTATCTTCCCAATCATCCAGAAGCTCAAAATTTTCAATCAATTCATCTATTGTCATCATTTTTTTCATTCCGTTTTATTTATCAAATCTCTATCACTTTTCTTATGCCGCGGCAAGTTTTTTATCCTCATTATTCCGCATTATTTAAACTTTTACTTTTTCTTAAAATAAAATACTTGTGAAAATGTTCTTTTTCTCCTATATATAACTAAATTTTTGTTTTATACTTTGTCTAATTTTATAATTTTAGAGGAGAAATATATGTTTATCAGTGATGCTCTTGCACAAACAACCGATGCAGCCGCTTCTCAAGGCTCTGTTACCGGGATGTTTATTCAGCTGGCGCTTATTTTCTTGATTTTCTATCTCTTGCTTATTCGTCCGCAACAAAAGAAAATCAAACAACAAGAAGCCATGCTTGCCGCCATTAAAAAAGGTGACGAGGTCATCACCAACGGCGGTGTTTATGGCAAAGTGGTTGATGCTGAACCTTTTGATTTGACCGTAGAAATTGCCGAAGGCGTTAAAGTCAAAATGGTGCGCTCCATGGTCAGAGAAGTTGTGACCGACGCGGTTAAACTTCCGGCTGCCGAAAAACACAGCAAAGGCAAAGTTGCCAATTCTAACAAAAAAGCAAAATAATATAAGGCTAAAGTAATGTATAAATTGTCTAAATCTCGAATCCTTATCATTATTGCCATCTGCGTGTTGGGCATCTTTTTCACAATACCGAACTTTTTGCCCAATAAAGACGCGCTTCCCAAATGGTGGCAACCCGTTAACCTTGGCTTGGATTTGCAAGGCGGTTCCAACCTCTTATTGGAAGTTAAGGTTGATGATGTGATCAAAGAAAGAATGGGAACATTGGAAGACTCCGCCCGCCAGGTTTTGCGCGAAAATAAAATTCGTTACCAAAACTTGCGTGCCGGAGAAAGTGATGTGACCGTCAAAATTGAAAATCCGAACGCCAGAAATAAGGCCATGGCCGCATTTAGAAAAATTGAAGACGGCTTGAATGTTGAGGAAACAGCCGACGGAACTGTCAAAATCAGCTACACGGAAGTTGCCCTCAACCAGCTCAAACGCAAGATTGTGGATCAATCCATTGAAATTGTGCGGCGCCGTATTGATGAGCTCGGCACAAAAGAACCTGTTATCCAAAGCCAGGGCGTGGATAGAATCGTGGTGCAACTTCCCGGTTTGCAAAACCCCGAATATGTTAAAACCTTGCTCGGTAAAACCGCAAAACTTTCTTTTCATATGGTTGACTCCAACACCACAACAGCCGATGCCAGAAGAGGTAAACTTTCTAACGCCTCACGTATTGTGCCCGGATCTGACGGCGGATCTTATGTTATCAGCCGCAAACCCGTGGTCGGCGGTGAAAATTTGATTGACGCTCAGCCAGCCTTCCAAGAAGGTGAGGCCGTCGTCAGCTTCAAGTTTGACTCCATCGGCGGCAAAAAATTCGGTGAAGCAACCAAAAACAATATCGGTGAAAGATTGGCCATTGTCTTGGATAATGAAGTGATTTCCGCTCCAACCATTCAGGGTGCCATTCTTGGCGGCAGCGGCGTGATTACCGGTAGTTTTACCGTGAAATCTGCCAATGATTTAGCCTTGCTCCTTCGCTCCGGGGCATTGCCAGCTCCGCTCGAGGTTTTGGAAGAACGCACCGTCGGTGCCGGTTTGGGCGCTGACTCCATTCAGGCCGGAGCCATTGCCTGCGTGATTGGTTTGATTGCCGTTATTGTCTTTATGATTGCAGCTTACGGTTTGTTTGGTATTTTCACCACCGTTGCCGTGTTTATGAACCTGTTCCTCATGCTCGGCATTTTGAGCCTGATGGGCGCAACACTCACCTTGCCCGGTATTGCCGGTGTTATCTTGACCGTGGGTATGGCTGTTGATGCCAATGTGCTCATTTTTGAACGTATGCGCGAAGAAGTAAAACTCGGTCGCTCCACACGTGATGCCGCAGAAGCCGGTTTCCGCGAGGCTTGGGCCACCATTCTGGACTCTAACCTCACGACCTTGGTTGCCGCTTTTGTGTTGTTTTATTTCGGAACCGGCCCGGTCAGAGGTTTTGCCGTTACTTTAACCATTGGTATTTTGACCTCCATGTTTACGTCCGTGACCGTTACGCGTGTGATTATTGCGACTTGGATTGAGCGTTATAAGCCAACCAAATTGCCAATCTAAGTTGGAAGGAATGAAGAAAATGAAAATTTTTAGTTGGATTACAAGAGATACAAATATTGATTTTTTGGGCGCAAGAAAGCTGACTTATGCTATCTCCGGCTTGAGTATGGCTTTGGCTATCTTTTTCATTGCCACAAAAAGCTTTAATTACGGCATTGATTTTTCCGGCGGTATTTTGATGGAAATCAAAGACGAACAGGTTATCAATTTGGACAAACTCCGCTCCGAGCTCGATGATATGGATATCGGCGAGGTTAACCTGCAAACCATCGGTGACACAGGAACCGAAGTTATGATCCGAGCACAGGCCAAAATGCTTGATGAAAAAGAACAGATGAAAGCCGTTAATGAAATCAAACAAATTTTGGGCAATGATGTTGAAATTCGTCGTGTTGAACTCGTCGGACCGCAAGTCGGTGATGAACTCAAAAAAGACGGTGTTTTGGCTTCCATTATTGCCGTGCTCGGAATCTCTTTATATATCTGGTTCCGTTTTGAGTGGCAATTTGCCTTGGGTGCCATGCTCGGCTTGGTGCACGATATTTTTGTGACCGTCGGCTTGCTCTCTCTTTTCCAGGTTGACTTTAGTTTGACCACGGTGGCCGCCATTTTGACCTTGGCCGGTTATTCCGTCAACGATACCGTGGTAACCTATGACAGGATCAGAGAAAATCTGCACAAATATAAAACCATGTCGCAAATTCAGCTCTTGAACAAAAGCGTGAATGACATTTTTTCAAGAACTTTGCTCACGGGTTTGACCACCTTGCTGGCCTCCATCGCCTTGCTCATTTGGGGCGGCGAAGCTTTGATGAGCTTCTCTTTCACCCTGGTTTGGGGTATCCTGATCGGAACATATTCTTCCATTTATGTTTCAACCGTTATCCTCAACTGGTTTGATTTGAGAAAAACCCTCGAAAATAAAGAAAAAGACATTAACCCCTTCGGTAATGTCGATTAAAAAATTTGAGCTTCCGTCTTTATGGCGGAAGCTCTTTTTTTTATGATTAATCTTCTTTTAACTTTTTGAAGGTATCATTTAAGCATTAAAATGCTTGTTTTTGATGTTGCAATTTGAATTTTTATATGCTAAGAATTTCAACACTGTTCGTATAAGGTGTTATATCGATGATTATTGATAGTAACAATAGAAAACAAAAGAGTATTTTGACAAACAAGTGCTTCTATCAAACAACCGCACAAATTATGCGCGACTTTGAAGAGAAGGGCTATGCTAATTCTGCCGATGAAACCGCAAAAGTCATTACGGCATATCATCAAATTGTCAAAAAAAAGGTCAAAAATAATTTCAGTGCCGATTATAACGCCGCTTTCCGTCGCATTGACAATGCCATTGATACTTTGGCTAACAAAGTTTTTTATGATTGCGATAAAAAAAGCCATGATTATGCTTATCACTCTTTTGAAGAGTTTGACCATATCAATGCCATTGTGACCAGACAACGCGCTAAAAAAGGACTTTAAGTAAGACCGAAATCATCGGTCTTTTTTTTTATGTTTTGCTTGTGAATCTTTATAAATAAGATTGAATTTTCTTTTATTCTGCGCTATTCCTAGCTTGGTTTATGAATGTTTTTTTGAGAGGTTGAAGATGAAGAGAATCTCGTTGATTGGATGTGGTCGTTGGGGAACTTTTTTGGCTTGGTATGCCGCAAATTATTGCAAAGACAGAGTGAGCGGTGCCGATCTTTATGATATTCCGACCTCGCCAAACTTTATTGAACTTCGCGACACCAGAAAAAATCCTTATTTGAGCCTCTCGGATAACATGACACTTCATGACAATATTGAAGACGTGTTGGTCAACGACAGCATTATCATCTCTATCGGTTGTCAATATTTCAGAGGATTGTGCCGCCAGCTTAATGCATATGACCTCAAAGGAAAAACTTTTCTCTTGGCAATGAAAGGTTTGGAAGAACCAACCGCAAAAACCATGCTTGAGGTGATGAAAGAAGAAATTCCTCAAGATATTCATATTGCCATTTTGGCCGGTCCAGGACATGTGCAAGACTATATGAAAGGTGTGCCCTCTTGTGCCGTGATTGACAGTGATGATTTTGCCACAAAAGACTATTGGATTAAGCTGATGCAAAGCAACCTCATCCGTTTTTATTATGGTTCTGATCTTATCGGCAACCAAATCGGTGCCGCCTTAAAAAATGTTATCGGCCTGGCTGCCGGAATTTTGGACGGGTTGGAATGGTATGGTCTGAAAGGTGCGTTAATGGCCAGAGCCCCGGTTGAGGTCGGCCGTTTGATTAAACATTTTAACGGCAACCCTCATTCTGCTTATGGTTTGGCTCATTTAGGCGATTATGAGGCGACTTTGTTTTCTAAACACAGCCATAACCGTATGTTTGGCGAAATGTTTGCCAAAGGTGAAAATTTTGGCAAGCTGGCTGAAGGCGTGCCAACATTGAAAGCCGTTAAAATTATCGCCGATAAAGAAAATATTGATATGCCGATCTGCCAGGCTCTTTATAAAGCCATTTATGAAAAAGCCGATATCAAAAGCACCATCCGAGATATGTTTAACCGCGACCTCAAACAAGAGTTTGAACATATTTGCTGATTTTTCCAGGCTCTTTTATAGCTGCGTGACGCTCCATTGCCCATCTTCATAAACCACATGAAAAAGGGCACAGTTTTCCATACGCCCCGTGCGATATCCCAAGCCATATAACAAATAACGAATCGAGGCCCCGTGCGAGGCAATGCCGATGACATGTTCTTTGGTAGCAAGCAAGCTCTCCAAAACATGATACATGCGGTTAAATATCTGCCGTTTGCTTTCTCCTCCCGGAAACGTGATATCTAAGTTGTCCTTTTCGTCATCATACCATTGAGCATAAACTTCCGGAAATTTTTGAGCCACATCAGCTTTGAACATTCCTTCCGCCTGTCCCAAATTGGCCTCATGTAAATCTGTGATGATTTTGACTTCAACACCAAGCTCTGCCGCAACAATTTTTGCTGTTTTGAGAGCACGATGCAAACCGCTGGAATAAATTATTTGTAAATTTTTTCCGGCCAATTTTTCAATCAGCTGTTCAGCTTGTTTTGTGCCGGTTTCATTTAACTCAACATCAATGCTGCAACCTTGCCAGCGTTTTTCTTTGTTATAATCCGTTTCACCATGGCGGAAAATGTAAAAATCTTTACGCATTTTTTCTTCCTTTTTTGATTATGCTCATTGAAGCACAAACCCCATAAAAAAACCTTAATAAACATTCTTATTTATTCTTTTATATATTTTTTCTTCTGGCTAAATTAAATATTATGCATTATATTTCTTAAAAAATTTCAATTTGAAAGGTAATTCTCATGAAAAAAATGTTTTTATCTCCTTTTTTTACCCCCTTATTTTTCCTAATTGCTTGGGGTGCCATTTTGGCTGTTGTGTTAATCTTCTTCCCGGAGCAGAAATTTGCCATCACCGTTGACGGCGCCATTATTGATATTGCCACTTATACCGGCTATGCTTTGCTCCTGTGCGGCATGCTTTATTTCTTCCGCGATTATCAAGGAAAAGCCAAACTTGATTGGCTTGTTTTCTTCTTGCTGGCTGTTTGCGCCCTGCTTCGTGAAGCCGGAATCCAACACCACCTTTCTTCAACAGATACAACACCTTTCAAATCAAGATTTTTCTTAAACCCCAACAACCCGCTTTCAGAAAAAATCATTTTCGGCTTGGTTTTGTTGGTGGTTTTTGGTATGCTTGCCTATTTGGCCGTAAAATATACCAAACATCTTATCACCTCTTTTTTCAAAATGAACACGGTTACATGGTCTACTGCTGTTTTGTGCTGCGATTTGGTCTTTGCCAAATTTGCCGATAGATTTCCCGGCAATTGGCGCCATGCTCATGACGGTGTTTCTTTGCCGCGTGATCAAATTGAACTTTGGTCGCTTTTGGAAGAAAGCAGCGAGATATTTTTGCCTCTGGTAGCCCTTATCATCATGTGGCAATATCATCTCATTCACAAAAAACAAAACTAACAAAAAAAAGAGCCTTGTTTAAGGCTCTTTTTTCTATCTGTCTCCGGCAATCAGAGTAAGTGCTCTTCCGCCAAATATTTCCATAAAGCACAAGCATGTACAGACTGGATTATTTCTCCAGCCTGCAACAGCTCTTTTACCTCGTCGAGGCTCAACAAGTGGACGGATATATCCTCACCACCGTCAAGATGCTGCTTGCTGTCAAGCAACTCCACATCTTCGGCGATAAAGTTCCATGTCCAGTTGTTGGTTGTGCTTGGGTTGGCTGACATTTTTAAATTAAAACGCCACTTGCCGTTGCCAAAGCCGGTTTCCTCCAACAACTCTCGTTGAGCTGCAACCATCGGAGATGCATCTTCTTTATCGACACAACCTCCGCACAACTCATAATTGGTAGTGCCGGTTCCGTGACGATATTGGCGAACCATCAAAAATTTTTTATCCTTGGTAATTGCCAATATATTAACCCAATCGGGATATTCCAAAACATAATATTTTGGTATTTCGACACCGTTTTTTAGCCGAATCCTATCTTCACGAACCGTGAACCACGGTTCCTTACTCAAATAGCGGCTGGATAATACAGTCGCTTTTTTTTCATTTTTATTTTCCATAATATATATATAAATTAATTTGCATTTTTTATTTAACACATTTTTTATCCTGTGACAATAAAAAAATAGCCTACTCTTGGCAAGCTGAAGGCAGCTTGACCCCTTCATTTTTTTTCATTTTCCGCTGGGCTTTACTCTCGTTTTGCCCAAAGCTCACAAGTTCGATCTTGATATCCTTTCTATCAATAAAAAAACAGCCTACACAAGGTAGGCTGTTTTTTTTATTGGCAAGCTGAGGCAGCTTGACCCCTTCATTTTTTTCATTTTCTGCTGGGCTTTACTCTCGTTTTGCCCAAAGCTCACAAGTTCTATCCTTGATATCCTTTCTATCAATAAAAAAACAGCCTACACAAGGTAGGCTGTTTTTTTATTGGTGGGTATGACAAGGATCGAACTTTTTCTTACTCCGTAGGGCTCGTCCCTCGCCAACTCCGTTTCGGTCACTCGTTTTTTAACCTCGCTTCGGAAAGCTCAC
>CALXWB010000006.1 GCA_944392225.1 uncultured Alphaproteobacteria bacterium
CAAGCCAGATATAGCAACGCAAAAACGCCAAGGATTTTTATCCTCGGCGTTTTTATCATGAGCAAAATCTAAAAAAAATGGTGCCGGTTATGTGACTCGAACACACGACCCACGCATTACGAATGCGTTGCTCTACCAACTGAGCTAAACCGGCATGGCTCATAAATTATACCACAATTTACAAATTGCAAGTTTTATTTATTTGCCCTGTTATTTTTCTTGTTCTTTTTTGCCTTTTTCTTTTGTTTTTTTGTTTTCCAACATTTCCAAAACAGCTTTTTTAATGTCGGCATCGCCCAAAGTGATGGTTTGCTGCGGGAACGGAATCTCTATTCCTTCTTCTCTGAAACGCTTGTCTATTTCAAAACGCAAATCACTCGGTATCATCCAGCCGGTCCAAATATCACTGGTATAGCAGCGCAACTCAAAATCCAAACTGCTGGGGCCAAAATCTTTGAAAAGAACTGACGGAGCCGGCTTTTTTAACACGCGTTTATGCGCCTCTGCACATTCCAGCAAAATTTCAGCCACGCGACGCGTATCTGAACCATAGGCCACGCCGACATTGATTGACATACGCGATGAGTTGTCACTATGGGTCAAGTTGGTAACCGTGGTGGACAAGATGTTGGCATTGGGGATAATTAAACTGGTCTTTTTGAAAGTTTCAACCTCGGTTGCACGGATGTTGATTTGCTTTACTCGGCCTTCTTCGCCATTAATACTCACCCAATCGCCCACTTTTATCGGACGTTCAAACAAAATAACAATACCGGAAACAAAGTTGTTGACCACATTTTGCAAGCCCAAACCAATACCAACTGATAAAGCACCGGCAATCAACGCAAGGTTTCCTAAATCGCCTCCCATGATGGCTATGGCCAAGAGCGCCGATAAAACATAGCCCACCGAACCAAAGCCGGATTCCAACGAGGCTTTAATTCCTTCATCAATATCCATTTTGCTCAAAACATTGCCGACCAAACGGCGTTTTAAGGCTCGAACTATGTTGACGGCAATGAAGAAAATGATGATGCCTAAGAATATGGACAACAAAGAAATTTTTACACCGCCTATATTAAACCCGGTGAAAATTTTATATATTCCGTGATTTAATATTTCTACCGAAACACCCCATAAAGCCAAAATCATATAAATGGCCAACAGAACAAAAAGCGGATCCACAACCAAGCTTATCCAGAAATTGAGCTTGGATAAAATCTTTCTCTTCACCCGGAAAGTTTTGGCCCAAAAACGCATCAGCAACAAACGATGCATTATCTCTTCAAAAGCTTTGCGCACAATGAACAAAAAGCCCAAAAGGATGAATGTCATGATGATGCGGTTTAATATGAAGGCTGATAAAAACGGATAACCGCTTATGGCCACCAAACACAAAATGATGCCCGCCACCGTGGTAAAGAATGTGATTTTGAAAGATGAACTTTCGCCATCATCTTCTTGGGTTTCATCATCCTCATCTTCCGGATTGTCATCTTCAACTTCCGGCAGGCCGTCCCATAAACTGCGGCGCACGATCAGCCATATGAAAAAGGCTTTGACAAAACACCCCATCGCACTGATATAAGCCGATAAATCTATGCTGTAATCCGAACGGTCTGATATATATTCCAAAAAGCCAAACAAGCCAATGGCATATATCATGCCATAAAAGGCGGAAGCCATGCTTAAAGCTTTTTCATTATTGACATTGACCAAACGCCAGCGCTCGTTATAAGGCGCAAAAACCACACGAGCAATGGCGCGCCCCAACAAAACATATAAAGAAAAGAACAAAAAGCTGCCGACGATAGAGGCAAAATAGCCGGTTAAAATTTCGGTTGACGCAATCCATATCAGCATGCCGACGATAATGCAGGATGGAATCACGCCATAGCCGATGGCCACGCATATGGCTGCCGAAACTTTTTTGCCATAACGGGGATGCTCAATTGTGTTATCATAACCAAATTTGCGCATGATGAGCAAACGCAAATAAACACCCAAAATCAAACTCAATATAAAGATGACAAAAACCGGCAAACCGTTATTGTAGACGCGTGCTTTTTCCGTTTGATTCAAGCTTTCATACCAGCTTATCGGTGAGTCGATGATATCATAAATAAAGCTCAAAAGATATTTGTTGGCTTCAAACAAATTGGCCGGATTTATCAGCGGTTTTTGTTTGTTAAACAAATTGCCGAACAGTTCTTTGCTGCGCAGATTTAAAATACGCGTATCAGTTTCATCCAAACGAGCCAAAATGACATCCGCTTCGGCCACTTTGCCTTTTTGCGTGTCAAGCTCTGATGTATATTCTTTGCGCTTTTGCGATAAGAGCTTTGATTCTTGGCCGCCTTCCGGAACTTCGCCCAAAGCATCCAGCTTTTTTTGCGTGTATTGCATATCTTGTTCCAGCGCTTTTTTGGCCTCTAATGCCAAGCTGCGCATGGTTGAAGATAAGCGGATGCTGGCTTGCAGATAATCCGGCTTGGCCGACCCGCTTTTCAAGATCTTATCCATGTCGTTTAACATGGTGGAAAACTTGAGATAATCAAATTTTGTTAAGGAATCTTGTGTTTGAGTTTTATCTGTTTTTTCTTCCGCCCAGACAGAATCTGTGCAAACAAACACACAGAAAAATGAAAACAATAACAATGATAAAAATTTTTTCATCGGAATTTTCCTTAACTTATAAGTCAGATTATTTTTTATTTTCCAAGCAACAACTTCATCACATTAAAGGCATTTTTTGCCACGCCGACGCGCAGGTTATCGGCCACGCACCAAAAGCTGATGCCGTTTTCAACCGAAACGTCTTGACGCAGGCGGCTGACATAAACCTCATTTTCGCCCTGAACATCGCTCATCGTTACATAACCGCCGTTGACGTGTTTGTCAAAAACAACCACGCCCTCCGTTTTGCTCATGAGTGTGCGGACATCTTCAACATCAACCTCATCGGCACATTCCACATTGACAAACATGCCGCAACCAATAAATGCCGGAATGAAAGCGCAGTTGGCATGAACCTTGACATTGGCGTTCAAAACCTTTTTGGTTTCAGCGTTCAAAGCCCATTCGTTTTGGGTTTCATCTCCCAAAAACTCCCCAACCTGCGGAATCACGTTGAAAGCAATTTGTTTGTTGAAAACTTTTTGATTATCGACCAAAGTATCGTTCATATAAATTTTTCTGACCTGGTCAAAAAGCTCATCCATACCTTCTTTGCCATAAACGGATGTGGAACTATAAGTGGTGACAACAAGTCTGTTAATCAGATATTTTTCATTGACCTTGCTCAAAGGCAGCAACATTTGCGTCACGGCGGCAGAAGGAATCGAAACCAAGCCGCGTTTGGCCTCACTAACCTTGGCATCGTTGACGCCGGAAACAATCATCGGAACATCGGAATCGGCAAAAAAGGCCGAAGATGTGTCCACAACTTTTGCACCCTTGCTCAAAGCCTTGGGAACATAGCGTTTGGCCAGCTCGTCGGTGGTGGCAAAAATGGCAACATCCACCTTGCCAAAATCAAAATCATCCAAGTTTAAGACATCCAGATCATCATCTTCGCCATAAGAAACTTGGTTGCCCAGAACCGATTTATAATCAACGGCAAAAACATCTTTAGCTTTGATGCCGTCTTCTTCCAAAAAGCTCAAAATCTCATGTCCGACGCTTTCCATTACGCCGACAACTGCAATCTTTGTCATTTGCGAATCATCCTTTTTTTATAATCAAAATCTTTTTTATCTTTCTATATCATCTTTTTTCAAGCTTACCAACATTTTTTTCAAAAACTTTTACATTTATTGGCTGACAGATTTTGGACAAAATTGTATATTTTTTCTGTTTTAAGATTATTGTGGTTATTACTTTAAATAAATTGATTGGTTCTTTGCTAAGGGGAAGCAGTCGGTTGGTTTTTGGCAATGATGATGATAAGCTTAAGGCTCTTGCTCCGAAAATCGGGTAAGATATTTTATTCATTTTAATTTTTTTAATTTATGAAAAACTTTAATTTTAAGGCAATTATTATTGCCATCATTGCGCCGATTGTAAAATTGTTCCCAGCATGGGCGCTGAAGTTTACCAAGAAGTCAAACCCGTTTGCGGAAAAGTTTATGATCTCTTCCAAAAGAGAGATTAAATATCTGGCGAAACACCTCAAATCGGTGAATTGGATTAGCGAACGCAGATGGCGTCTGCAAACCTACAAGCTTGTCTATGCTTGCAAAGACCCTCATTCCCTAGCTTTTCAGGCCTTCATTAACAATATCGATAACAGCGAAGTTTTTGATGCTGCTTATGCCGAAGTTCCTGTCGAAGCCGTTGAGGCTAAAGGGTATACCCTTGACAGTAAACGTGTTATCACGGCATGTAATGATAATATAGATTATTTTTACATCCTTGAAAAAAAGCAGCCAAGAAGTTTCACCCCAGATATTGTGAGACAGCTGGAAGAAAAAGTAAGAAGTGCGTATTACGATACATTGTATACGTATGGCAATTGGCAGGAGCTGGCAAAGCTGGATTCTCTCCTTTACCATGATTGGGAGAACGCTTCGACCATGGAAATGCGAGAAAAGGCAAAACGTTGCTTGGACTCTTTGCTTGAGAATAAGGATTATCTTCCCAATTTAACTGCGGGGCAGTTGCGTTCGCTGGGAGATAAGTTTGAAACTTGGAGCAAAGAGGCAAACCCCAATATTGTCGCAGATAAAATGCTGCAATATTGGAAAAAGGGAAAAAATTTCAACGAAATTTTCGCCCTTCTGGAACGCTTTTTAAGTGCTCCTAAGGCCGATACATCTCGGGCGATAGAGATTTCATCTATGCTCGAAGGCACAGAGTTTTATACTCCGGCCGTGATTGCAATGATCGGCAAAGGGATTGCTCGTCCTCAGGATTTTTCTTGCCTTACAGGAGATGCTGAAAGCATAAAGAAAAATCTTGAGCACTGCATTGCTCAGAAAGTTGAAAGTCTTATATCTAACGATGATTTTGCTCTCTTGGATAATACGCAAAAGGCATCTTTGCTCGAAATTTTGGCCAAGAGGGGAAAGCTTTCTCTTGACCTGTTATCTACCGTTCAGGATAATCAACTCAAAAAAAAGTTGATAAATATATTGGAGGAAAATGCTCAGGCAAAGTGGTTTGCCTCATTATTGGGACATAGCATCGTTGAGAGTTACATCAGAGATCTCGACTCAATGCCTTGCATCTACGGGAAGACTCAAAGTTTGAGTTTCCATGATGGAGAATGGGTTCAAATCTTTGTTGAGAAAAACTGGTATGATGAGGAACATATCGTCAAGCTCATGCAAAGCCCTTATGCCAAGTCAATTCGGATTTTTATTGAAAAATACGGATTGACCCAGAAGCAATTTGAGGCTCTACTCACGGGACAAAACTCCGCATTGGCACCGAAAGTAAAAAAATTTCTTAATTAATAGCAATATTTTCGTTCTTTTGCTGTTTGCGTCTAAACACTCTGGCTTGTGAAAGTCGGAGTGTTTTTTTATTTTAAAATGCACAAAAAAAATCCTCAGGATAAAACCTGAGGATTTTTTCTTTTAACTCAACGCTAAAATTATTCAGCATCTTTGTTGTCTTCACGAGCTTTTGCAGCGGCTGCCAAGTCATCGGCAATACGAGCAGAACGGCCACGCAATGCGCGCAAGAAGTATAATTTTGCACGGCGAACTTTACCGATACGAGATACTTCAATTTTTGCAACATTCGGAGAATATAACGGGAAAACACGTTCTACGCCTTCACCGAAAGAAATTTTTCTAACCGTGAAAGAAGAGTTTAAGCCGTCATTTTTACGAGCGATGCAAACGCCTTCATAAATTTGGATACGTTCTCTGTCGCCTTCTTTTACTTTGGTGTGAACGCGCAAGGTGTCACCAGGTTTAAAACTAGGAACGTTTTTACCTTCGGTGAGCTTTTCCATTTGCTCTTTTTCAATATCTTCAATTATGTTCATCAGTTTTACCCTTTTACTAATTTTTTTAACTTTATATATCTAAACTCTTTTAGAATCAAGATATTTCTTCAACAAATCAGGTCTTCTTCGTTCAGTTATTTCCAAGGCTTCCCGGTGTTGCCAGTCAGCAATTTTTTGGTGGTGTCCGCTCAATAAAACTTCCGGCACAACCCTTCCCTCCCACTCTATCGGGCGGGTGTATTGCGGGTGCTCCAGCAGATAGTTTTCAAAACTCTCGTCAGTGGTGGAATCTGCATTACCCAAAACGCCGGGCAAAAGCCTGATTACCGCATCTAACATAATTTGCGATGCTTGCTCGCCTCCGGTCAAAACATAGTCGCCTATGCTTATCTCTTCCACATTAAAGGCATCTAACACGCGTTGGTCAACACCTTCAAAGCGACCGCAAATGATTGTGAGTTCTTCTTCTTTGCTCAACTCTTTGACTTTGTCTTGGCTCAAGGGCATGCCCCTCGGGCTCATATAGATGATTCTGCCGCCATGGTAGTTGGCTTTGATTGCCGCGCCCAAAACATCGGGACGCATCACCATGCCGGCGCCGCCGCCACAAGGTGTGTCATCAACCGAGCCATGCTTGTCAAAAGCATAATCTCTGATGTTGACTGCCTCCAGCGACCAAATACCCTCTTTTAAGGCGCGACCGGTTAAAGAATAACCCAAAAAACCCGGAAAAATCTCGGGAAATATGGTCAAAACCTTAACCTTCATTATCCTCATCCTCAAAAGAGGTGTCTTCCTCATCTTCTTCGGCAAAGTTTATGAGCGAACGAACAATAATATAACCATCTTTAATATTTATTGTTGGGACATATTCTTTTGTAAAAGGCAGCATTTCAGACTTTCCGTTTTCGCTTAATTTTATTTCAAGCATATCTCCGGCACCAAAATTATAAACGCCGACCACTTCACCCAACACCTCAGAAGTCTCGTCTTGAACTTTTAACCCGATTAAATCGGCATGATAAAATTCTTCCTCTTCCAAGGCAGGCAAAACATCTTTGCTTACATAAAACCCTGTGCCTTTCAAAGCCAGAGCTTCATTTCTGTCATCAAGCCCTTTTATCTTGACCCGTAACAAATCTTTAGAATGACCAACAACTTTAATCTCAAATTTGCGCGAACCTTCTTTGTTCTCAACCATTCCATATTGGTCAATGTCTTCGGGAACTTCGGTAAAGCTCTTCACCTTAACCTCACCCCTGACACCGTGAACTCCGACGATGGCACCCAAACATATGCGATTGTCTTTTTTGCTCATCTAAAGCTCCGTTAAAAAAATAACTAAACGTTCAAAGTTTTTTATTCAGCAGAAGCTTCGGCGTTAGCAGCTTCAGCAGCAGCTTTTGCTTTTTCTTCTTTTTCTTTCAATCTTTCCATAGCTTTTGCTTTAGGAGCAGATTTTTTCGGTTGAGCATTGATAACCGGTTTGGCTACCAAACCCAAGTTTGCAAACAATTTTGCCAATCTTTCAGTCGGAAGAGCACCTTTAGAGAGCCACTCTTTGACTTTTTCTTCATCAACAACCAAACGATTTGCGTGGTCTTGAGGCAACATCGGGTTATATGAACCAATGCGCTCAATGAATCTACCGTCGCGTGGAGCTCTGGCATCGGCTACAACGATACGATAGAACGGACGTTTTTTAGAACCACCACGAGATAGTCTGATACGTACTGCCATTTTATTTTATCCTTTCTTTATTATTAACACCGCCGGATTGGTCACCCTTTCCGGCACTCAAATCCGCTCATCAGAACGGAAATTTTCCTCCAAATCCGCCGAAGTTTCCTCCAAACGGACCATTTTTCATTAACTGAGAAGCCAGCGGCGACTTCAACAATGAACCCATGCCGCCCAACTTACCCATCTTTTTCATCATGGTTGACATTTGCTCATATGATTTGAGCAACTTGTTAACCTCGTGAACTTCAACTCCGGCACCCGAGGCAATTCTCTTTTTGCGAGATGCCTTGATTATGTCCGGATTTTTTCTTTCGGCCTTGGTCATGGAAAGTATGATGGCTTCTTGCTTCTTGATTAAGCCATCAGATCCGGCTGCCTCAATTTGGCTTTTGAACTTGGACAACCCCGGAATCATCCCGACGATTGAACCGATACTTCCCATATTTTGAATCTGGCGGAGCTGACCTAACATATCTTCCAAGTCAAACTTGCCTTTCATCATTTTTTTTGCCATTTTTTCGGCTTCTTCGTGATCCACCTTTTCAATGGCTTTTTCAACCAAAGAGACAACGTCTCCCTGACCTAAGATTCGTCCGGCCATACGTTCCGGATGAAACTCTTCAATCTCGTCAATCTTTTCGCCCGTGCCCAAAAACTTAATCGGGACGCCGGCCACCATTTTCATGCTCAATGCGGCACCGGCTCTTGAGCTACCGTCCACTCTGGTCAAGACCAAACCGGTGATGCCGATTTGCTCGTTAAACTCTTTGGCCACGTTGCAGGCCTCTTGACCAATCATTGAATCGGCAACCAACAAAACCTCGGTCGGATTGGCGATTTTTTTAACCTCTTTAACCTCATCCATCAGCACTTGGTCAATTTGCAAACGGCCGGCCGTATCCAAGATGATGACATCATAGCCGCCTTTTTTGCCTTCGCTTAGCGCACGTTTGGTAATGGCTTCCGGCTTTTCGCCTTTAACAATCGGCAAACAAGCAACGCCGATTTTTTCTGCCAATTGCGCCAACTGCTCTTGCGCGGCCGGACGATAAATGTCCAAAGAGGCCAATAAAACTTTTTTCTTTCCCTTCAACTTGTTGGCAATTTTGGCAGATGTTGTGGTTTTGCCCGAACCTTGCAAGCCGACCATCAACACACAGACCGGCGGCACGGCTTTGAAATTGAGCTCACTGCCCTCTTCCGAACCCAAAAGTTTGACCAACTCGTCATGCACAATTTTGACAACCATTTGTCCCGGTTGAATGGATTTGACAACCTTTTCACCCAAAGCCTCAACCTTGACCTTGGCAATAAAGTCTTTGACCACCGGCAAAGACACATCGGCCTCAAGCAAAGCAATGCGAATTTCGCGCATGGCTTCGTCAATGTCTTTTTCCGTCAATACACCGCGTGATGTAATCTTGGAAAAAACCGAACCTAATTTATCTGTCAGAGCCTCAAAAATTGTCTTATTCCTTTCAGGCAGGGCCTGAGCCCCACACCACTTTACCTCTTGCCCCGTGTACCGCGATGCTCTCGCGACACTACACGAAACAAATACCTACACGTTGTTGCACGCAGGCGACGGCCTGAGCGAACACCCTCTCACCCTCTTGCTCCGTGGACCGCGTTGCTCTCACATCACTTCCGCGAAAACAAGTGCCTACATACTATTGCACGCCAGTGTGCGAACCCTCGCTGACTGGCGGCACTCCTTGGAGTGTTAAACGTTTCTCGTGCTTTTCACTTGGAAAAGTTGTTATGTTGCTGATTTTATAATTGGTTTTATTTTAAGAGTCAAGCTTAAAAATGCTTGTTTTTCAGACCGATTCTTTTTCTGCTTTTTCGATTCTTTTTTTATTTTAACCTCAATAATCGGTAAAATCTGTCATCTCATTGTTATTTGTTGTTTTTTACAGAAAAAATAAAAATTCAACTTTTGTTTGGATTCGCCGGCAAAGTGTTAAACGAATCGTTAAAATTGTTACAAAAAATTTATCTTTTTTTACCGCTCAACCTATTGACTTATAATCATTTTGTCCTAGAATCTGCTCATAACGTGAATTCTTATAGTAATAATTAATTATATAATATGGAAGCATTATTTTTTGATTTAACAGAGATCCTGGGGGGATTTTTGTTTGGTCTGGTTCTTTTAATTGGGGCCATTCAATTGTTTTGGTCGCCAAAAGAGGAACTGAAAGATTATTGAGAATGTTTGACACTAAAGCCTTGAATTTTGTACGTTTCAGCTGACGTATTTTATTCAGGGCTTTTGTTGTTTTAAAAGCGCAAAAAAAGAACCGAACTCATCATTCGGTTCTTTTTTATTTACTCTAATTTACAATCTTGCCAGGGCCTGATTGATACGATTTATCGTTTCTTCCTTACCCAAAATCACGGCAATCTCGGTGGCACCGCCCGGCGTGGTTTCTTTGCCGGACAAGGCTATGCGTAACGGATACAAAATCTGTCCGTTTTTAACACCCAAAGTTTCAGCCAAAGCTTTCAGTTTTTCAAACAAAGCCTCATTGGTCCAAACATCAGCTTCTGCCAACACGGTTTTGGCTTCAGCTAAGGTCTTTTTGGCAACTTCAGCATCACTCTTCATCTTTTTATTGAAATACAAATCATTAGAAAAATCTTTAACTTGCTCAATAAAATCTATCTGATTTGGAATATCGCCCAAAAACTCAACACGCGGCTGCAAAACCTTGCTCAAAAATTCTTCATCAATTTTTCTTGACAGACACTCTTTATAATAAGGTGCTGCTAATTTATGGAACTCTTCCAAGGGCAAAGCTCTGATGTAGCAACCGTTCATCCATGTGAGTTTGGTGATATCAAAAATGGCCGGAGATTTGTTCAATCTCTCCACGGAGAAGACTTTTTTCAACTCATCAAGAGAGAAAATTTCTTGGTCGGTTCCAGGATTCCAGCCCAGCAAAGCAATATAGTTGATGATGGCTTCCGGCAGATAGCCTTTGGCGACCAAATCTTGGAAAGAGGCATCGCCGTTACGTTTGCTCAATTTATGCTGCGCATCTTTCATCACCGGCGGAACATGAACATATTGCGGGTGCTCCCAACCAAAATCTTCATAAATCAGATTATATTTCGGGGTAGAAGAAATATATTCATTGCCTCTGACAACATGGGTGATTTCCATCAAATGGTCATCGACCACATTGGCAAAGTTATAGGTCGGCAAACCGTCTGATTTGAGCAACACGCCTTCATCCAACTCATCATAATCAATTTCAATATCACCATAAACCTCATCATGATATTTGGATTTGCCGGTTTTGTTGATGGTTTGGCGAATGACATATGGCTCACCGGCTGCAACTCTTGCTTTGGCTTCTTCCAAGCTCAGATGTTTGCAAGGGTCTTGAAACTTGATGTTTTGCTCTTCGTCTTTTTGTTCATCGGCATCTTCTTTAGAGCAGAAGCAATAGTGCGCACCGCCCAACTCAACCAATTTGTGCGCGTATTCGGCATAGATGCTCTTTCTTTCCGATTGAATATACGGGCCGTATTTTCCGCCGATATCCGGGCCTTCATCCCAGTTCATGCCGACGCGTTTCAATGTGGCATAAATGATATCGGTTGCACCTTCAACATAGCGTTTTTGGTCGGTATCTTCAATACGCAAAATAAAATCTCCGCCTTTTGCTTTGGCAATCAAATATTCATACAAAGCCGTGCGCAAATTGCCGATATGCATATAGCCCGTGGGACTTGGGGCAAAACGAGTTCTGGTTTTCATCTTTTTTACCTTCAATTAAAATTGATACATAAAATTGAATTCAACATAAAACAAATTTATTTCCTTGCCAAGCTAAATCTGTTTATGCCGATTTTGAGTTGATTAAAATGTTGGCGGCGGCTCTGGCCTCATCAGTTATCACTTCTCCGGCCAACATGCGGGCAATTTCTTCTTGTCTTTCAGCGGCGGAAAGCTCATGCACATAGGTTGTGGTGACGTTGTCTTTGGTTTGTTTTTCCACCTTGAAATGATGATTGCCCTTGCCGGCCACTTGCGGCGAATGCGTTACAACCATCACCTGAACACTGCCCGCCAAGCGTGCCAACCTTTCGCCAACGGCTTGAGCCGTGGCACCGCCGACACCGGCATCAACCTCATCAAAAATCATGGTGCCGATATTGGAAGATGCGGCCAAATTGACTTTCAGGGCCAGCATAAACCTTGCGAGCTCGCCGCCTGAGGCTATTTTGTTTATCGGGCCTTGCGGTGAATTTGGGTTGGTTGAAACCGTGAACATCACCCCATCCATGCCTAATTCGCTCCAACTATTTTCATCCAGCGGGGTAATCAAAGTCTCAAACTTGGCTTTTTCCATTTTGAGCGGTGATAATTCTGCCATCACACTCTTGTCTAAATTGGCAGCAGTTTTCTTTCTGGCTTGGCTTAACTCTTTTGCTTTGTTGATATATTCCAGCCTTTTTTCCTGCTCAAGCTTTCTTAAATTTTCCAAACCTTCTTCACCGAACTCAATTTGTCCCAAACGTTTTTGAAAATCAGCCAAAACTTTGGGCAGCTCACTCACGCTGACTTGATGTTTGCGTGCCAAGTCTTTAAGCATATAAAGTCTGCTCTCAATATTTTCCAGCTCATTTGTGTTCATGGAAATGTTTTCCGAGGCGGCCTCTATTTGATTTATGGCTTCAGAGGCCTCAATCAGCGCACTATCCAGTGCGGCAATGATGTCATCATATTTGCCCTCAACATGGCTGGCGGCCTTGTCCATGGCGGCTTGTGCATGGCGCAAAGCGGAAGGAACATCGTTTGTTTGCGTCAAAGCATTATAAGCATATGACAAACTCTCTATGATTTTTTCGGCGTTCATCAGCTCGGAGCGGCGATTGCTCAGCTCTTCTTCCTCACCTTCATAGGTATTGGCTGCCTCAAGCTCTTTGACCCAATGGCGCAAATTTTCTTCATCTTCTTTAGCTTTGACGATCTCTGCCTCGGCCTCGGCTCTTTGCTTTTTGGCTTGTTTATAGGCCGTGTATGCCTCTTTCACGGCTTGCAACAAATCTTTATATAAGCCGTAAGAATCCAACACGGATAAATGATTGGCCGGGTTGAGCAAACCTTGATTATCAAACTGTCCATGCACCTCGACCAAATATTTGCCGATTTCTTTGAGCAACTTCAAGCTTATCGGTTGATCATTGAGAAAGATTTTGCCTTTGCCGTCTTGCCCCAGTGTGCGCTTGATGACCAAATCGCCATCACATTCCAGCTCGTTATCGGCAAAAATTTGCCATAGCGGACTATCTTTTTGCGGCATATCAAAAACCGCTGTCACGCTTAATTTGTCTTCTCCCATACGAATCAATGAAGTTTCGGCCCGGTTGCCGATAACCAACCCCAAAGAATCGAGCAAAATCGATTTACCGGCACCGGTTTCCCCGGTCAAAACACTCAAGCCGGACTTAAAATCTAAGTCCAGCTTGTCGATTAACACAACATTGCGTATGGATAAAGATTGCAACATCTTTTATTTATGCCTTTTTATCGGTCATTCCCTCTTCTATCACATCCATACCGCGCTTGGTCCATTTGCTCTTGGGATAGTTATATTCCAAAACCTGATATGCTTTTTGCGCTTCGGTGTTCAAACCCAAAATGGTATAAATCTCCACTTGGCGATACAATGCTTCTTCAATTTGCGGGGTGGTTTGATATTGGTTAACCACGGTTGAAAAACGGTTCAATGCCGATAGATAATTTTCTTGTCCTAAATACCAGCGACCGATTGCCATTTCTTGTCCGGCCAAATGGTCCACCGTCAAATCCAGTTTCAAGCGGGCGTCTTTGGCATATTCCGAATTCGGGAAACGGATAATTACTTCTCTTAATGCTTGCAAAGCTTTTTGCGTGTTGCTTTGGTCTTGGCTGACATCGACAATTTGCTCATAATAGCACATGGCCTTGAGATAATAAGCATAAGCAATGTCTTTGTTGCCGGGGTGGAATTTGATGAATCTGTCCAGAGCGATAATCGAATCGTCATATTTTTTGTCTTTATAATAAGCATATGCCGCCATCAAGCGCGATTGTGTGGCCAAAGCCGAATATGGGTGTTCGAGCTCAACTTTTTCAAAGGTTTCCGCTGCTTTGGTATATGATGTTTTGTCCAGATATTCTTGTGCTTGCTGATACAATGCCTCGGCGGTTTTGGGTTCTTCTTTGGGGGTGGAGGAACATCCGCCAATAAAGCTCAAAGACAACATACATCCTACTATAAGCAGTGCTTTTTTCATCTCTATAATCTCCCTACATAATCTCATAATTGCTTTTATCGGCAAAAAGTTTTTTCAACAGCTCGTTGGTATGGAAATGCCCGGTTTTGGCCGCTTTTAATCTGCCCAAAACATGATAACCCGATGTATATAAGTCACCGATGGCATCTAAAACCTTGTGGTTGACACATTCGTTTTCTACTCTGAAACCGCCCTCGTTTAAGATATTTTCGCCATCCAAAACAACCGCATTTTCCAAACTGCCGCCCTTTATCAGCCCGATGGATTGCAAATAATCTACCTGATATTTTTCGCAAAAGGTGCGGCAAGGCGCAATTTTTTTGGCAAAAACCTGTTCATCAATATCGGCATCAAACTCCTGATGTCCAACAATTTTTGACGGAAACTCTATCATAAAATCAATATGCAGTTTTTCTGCCGGAGAAAGGCTGATTTGGTTGCCCTTATCATCAACAAAGGACACCTCTTTCAAAACTTTTAAAAATCGGCGCGGCGCATTTTGTGCAACAAGCTTTTCTTTGCGCAAAATTTCATAAAAAATTTCGGCACTGCCGTCCATAATCGGCACTTCCGGGTTGTTGACCTCAATTAATGCATTATCAACGCCGACTATGGCCAAGGCACCCATCAAGTGCTCTATGGTTGAAACCAAATTGCCTTCTTTATCGCCTAAGCAAGAACAGTTTCTGGTATCTACAATATTGGAATACAGGGCCTTAATTTCCGGCTTGTTTGGCAAGTCTACCCGCTTGAAAACAATACCGAAATTTTCCGGCGCCGGCTTGATGGTCAACACGGAAGCACAGCCCGAATGCAAACCAATTCCTTCTATTTTTAAATCTTTTGCCAAAGTTTGCTGCATTTGCATGGTTCAAATAACCTCTTTAAAAAAATTTATATTCAGGCGGCCTATAAGCCGGGTTCTGTATTTTGTTCTACTTTGCAGCACAACAAAACGATAGCTATTCATCTGGGCAAGATGTCACCATCTTGCTCGTCGCGACCTACCTCTGGAGTGGGTTGGAAACACCCCGCACAACTTTTTAATAAAAGCCCTCCTAACTTGGTCTTGCTTCAAATAGGGTTTACCTGGCCAAAACCGTTGCCGGCTTTGCGGTGAGCTCTTACCTCGCCTTTTCAACCTTACCGCGAACAAGCCGCGGCGGTAATTTTCTGTGGCACTTTCCCTTGGGTCGCCCCAGCCAGACGTTATCTGGTATTTTGTTTCCATGAAGCCCGGACTTTCCTCGCCGGTTGCCCGACGCAGCTATCCGACCGCCTATTTCAAACTCTAAACATATAAAAAATAAAAGCAAGTTTATTTATTCAATTTATTTAAAAATTATCCCCATTTTTTTATTTTTTTCTATCTCCCTGCCAGCAACAGTTTGCTCTTTTCTTATTCTTTTTTCTTTAGAACAAACATAGAACAATTAATAAAATGCTAAATTTTTCCATTGATTCCCACAATTTCCCATGATATACCATATACATGTTTTGATTCTAAGAAAAAAGGCAGAAAGACAGTGAGAAAGACTTTTCTCTTTATGGATACAATCTCTAACAAGGTGGACGCAAAAGGCCGCGTCTCCCTGCCTGCCGATTATCGCGCCATTGTTAAAGACCTATCCAGCGAGATTGTCTGCTATCGCAGTCTTTCTCTGCCTTGCATTGAAGGTTGCTTGGAAGAAACTTTGGATAAGCTGGCCTCTGATATCGAAACCTCAACAGATTTCTTTTCCGAGACACAAGACAACCTCACCAACCTCATTTTCGGCGATGCCAAACGTTTTCCTTTTGATTCTACCGGGCGTATTCTCCTTTCCGAAAAGCTCTTAAAACATGCGCAAATCACAACCGAGGCCGTGTTTGTCGGCAAGGGGAGAAAGTTCCAAATTTGGAACCCTGAAAATTGGGAAAAAGAAGAGGCTCGCATTCGCGCCGAGGCTTTGAAAAATCGCCCCTCTTTGCAACCCAAGGAGGAACGCTGATGTTTGCCAAAGGTTATGACAAGCATTTTCCGGTGATGTTGCCCGAAGTCCTCTCTGCGCTTAAACCTCAAGATAATGAAATATATGTTGATGCCACTTTCGGCAACGGCGGCTACACTCAAGCCCTGCTTGAAGCCGCAAATTGCAAAGTGATTGCGCTTGACCGCGACCCCAATGTGCAACAACGCGCTGCAGAATTTGAAAAAATTTACGGTTCTCGTTTTGACTTTAGAGCCGGCCAGTTCGGCGATTTTGCCGAGATTGTGACCGAACCCATTAACGGCGCCGTCTTTGATATCGGCGTCTCGTCCATGCAGCTTGATAATGCCGACCGAGGTTTTTCTTTTGCCAAAGATGCCCCGCTTGATATGCGCATGTCTTGCTCCGGCCTTTCTGCCGCAGACTTGGTCAATACTTTGAGCGAAAAAGAGTTGGCCGATATTCTCTACAACTTCGGAGAAGAAAGAAAATCTCGGCAAATTGCCGCAAAAATCGTGGCCGAAAGAACAAAAAATCCAATCTCTTCCACCAAACAATTGGCGGATATCATCTACACCGTTATCAAAAAAACACCTCATTCTATAGATCCGGCAACCCGCAGTTTTCAAGCTTTGCGTATTGCCGTTAATAATGAGCTCGGTGAGCTGGAAAACGGCCTTAAAGGCGCCACCAGCCGAATCGCCTCAGGCGGAAGATTGGTCGTTGTGAGCTTTCACTCGCTTGAAGACCGCATCGTCAAAAACTTTTTTAAAGCTAACTCGGGCCCTAACGTGCATGTTTCAAAATATGCACCTAAAGCCCAAACAAATAACAGTTGCGCTGCTTTTGCCCAAACCTCCAAAGCCATATCCGCCTCGGAGGAAGAAGTTGAGCTCAATGTTCGCTCTCGCTCGGCAAAGCTGCGTTGGGGATTGAAACAATAACGCCAGACCAGAAAGGATGTGCGATATGACAAATACAAAAACAATTTCTTATATTTTAGCTTTTATTATTCCCTGTCTTTTGGGTTTTGGAATCTTGGTGATGAAAAATCAGGTCCAAGGCTTGGAAAAAGAACTCGTTTCCTTGAACAAAAGCATTCAGACCGATATCAAAACAATCCATGTGCTCAAAGCCGAATGGAGCCATTTGAACAACCCGGCTCGCTTGAGAAAACTTGCCGCCAAACATATTTCTCTAAATCCTCTGCAAGCTGAACAAATTATTAACCTTTCTGCGTTACCATTTGAATATGAATCGGGCGATTCGAAAAAAATGATTGCTCAAAAAAATATTGCAGATTATGCCGAGCAAAATAAGGAAATTAAAAAACTTGTTAAAGCTCAGCGCTAGTCTTGTTGGTTTTTAATTGGTTTTTGTTGAGGCAGAAAGGCAAATGTTCGGAAAGTATTTTTCCAAAAAGGAAGAAAATTTTTATCTTCCCGGCGAGGAAATCAAAATCGGAAAATCTTGTTCTTTTATGAACTATACTTGCGCGAAAGATCCGCTTTCCGTTTGCAAAAACCGTGTCATTTTTACCATCTTTTCTTTCTTGTTTATCTATCTTGTTATCGGCGTGCGCTTGTTTGAAGTCTGTGTTGCCCCTAACCTCAAAGCTCATGAAGAGGAAGAAGTTTCTCACGGCTTTGCTTTTGCTCATAACCCCATTAAACGTGCCGATATCGTGGATAGAAACGGAACCGTTATTGCCACTTCTTTGCCCACGGTTAACCTCTACGCCAACCCAAGAAAAATTCTCAACCCGCAAAAGGCTGCTCAAAAACTGGTTCGGATTTTGCCCGAACTCAAATATAACTCTTTGTTGAAAAAACTTTCTTCCAACTCTACTTTTGTTTATATCAAGCGCAACCTCACGCCTTCTCAACAATATCAAATCAACTATCTCGGAATCCCCGGATTGGACTTTGAAAACGGTGAAAAACGCGTCTATCCGCACAAAAACCTTTTTGCCCATCTTATCGGCTCCACAAATATTGATAACAAAGGTATTGCCGGACTGGAGAAAAAAGAAAATGAGCGTTTGACAGAATCGGACATTCCTTTGGCTTTGACCATTGATGCCGGCGTGCAAGATACCATACGTGAGCATTTGCAGGCTGCCGTCAAACATTTTGATGCCGTCGGCGCAACCGCCATTTTGATGAACGTAAATACCGGCGAGGTCATTTCTCTGGTTTCTCTCCCCGATTATGACCCCAATCTTTCCATCAACCCCAATTCACGCTCTTATTTCAACATGGCAACCAAAGGTGTTTACGAACCGGGGTCTGTCTTAAAGGTCTTTAATGCCGCCATGTCTCTTGAAAGCGGAAAAGTTAAAGTATCGGATAAGTTTGATGCCACTCAGCCTCTCAAACTCAAATATAATGTGATTAAAGATTATCGCGGCGAAAATCGTTGGCTCTCCGTTCCGGAAATTATGGTTTATTCTTCAAATATCGGCTCGGCACGCATGGCTCTAAAGGTCGGCGGCAATGAACAACGCCAATTTATGCAAAAGCTGGGCTTTTTTGACGAACTTGATTTTGAAACAACCGAAAAAAGCAAACCCATTTTTCCGAAACGCTGGAGTGAAGGCACAATTGCAACCGTTGCTTATGGCTATGGCTTGGCAATTACACCCATGCATATGATTACGGCTTTTTCTGCCGTGGTTAACGGCGGAATTTATCATGAGCCGACAATCTTGAAAAACAGCAATAAAAAGAACAGCGGATACCGCGTCTTGTCTTACAATACCTCTAAACAAATGCGCGATTTGCTCCGTTTGGTGGTCACGGACGGCTCCGGCAAAAGAGCCAATGTTTTGGGCTATGAAGTGGCCGGCAAAACGGGAACGGCAAACAAACTCTCCGCTAACGGAAAATATAACAGTAAAGTGGTGCGCACAACCTTTGTTTCAACCTTCCCGGTCAGCAATCCTCAATATGCCTTGCTGGTGATGATGGATGAGCCCAAAGGCAGCAAAGAAACCTGGGGCTTTACAACTGCCGGCTGGAACGCCGTCCCGACCGGGGCTAAAATCATTACCGCTATTGCACCGCAGCTTAATGTTAAAGCCAATTATGACTTGGATGAAGCCAGAAAAGCACGCATTATTGAAGCTTCATACACGGGAAAATCCGTTCACTAATTTTTGATTTTCATAACAAAAAAAACAGCCTCTTTGTGAGGCTGTTTTTTTATCTTTTATTCAGCTGCCTTTTTGGTTGTTTTCTTTTTGGCTGCTGTTTTTTTCTTAGAGCTCGTCTTTTTGGTTGTTGCTTTTTTGGCAGCCTTTTTAGGAGCTGTTTTCTTGGCAGCCTTTTTAGGTGCTTTCTTCACGGCTGCTTTTTCTTTGGCTTTTTTAGCTGTGGTTTTCTTTGTCGTTTTTTTAGCTACAGCTTTTTTGGCTGTCTTCTTCGTGGCTTTTTTCTTTGTAGCTTTCTTTTTCGGAGCATTTGCCTTCTCAAGACGTGCTTGTGCCAAAGAAATGGCCTCATCAAGTTCTTTTTCGCTGGTCAAACCAATGATAACCGGGTTTTTGGGGCGAATATTGGCACTTTCTCTGTGAGTGCCGTTACGAATGGCCTCAATCGTGGGTTTGGTGGTGCCGATTAATTTGCAGATTTGGCTGTCTGACAATTGCGGATAATTTTTGATTACCCAAGCAATGGCGGACGGCTTGTCATTTCTTTGTGACGGTGAAAGCATTTTTTTGGCTTTGGCATTCTTTTCTTTAACGTTTCTTTCCAAAACATTAGCCACCAAATTTGCCGTGCTGTCTGCTTCACAACGGTGAATTTCTTCCCAGGTGAGTTGGTTGTTGTCAATTGGGCTTAAACCCATAATATTGCTGGAAACATCTCCATCGGCAATGGCTTGAATCTCAAGCTCGTGAATCTCGCAAAAATCTGAAATTTGTCTGAAGGTCAATGTGGTATTTTCAACCAACCATACCGCGGTTGCTCTTGGCATTAACGGAGCTGTCATCTTTTTTATCCTTTCTTTTGAAAATATATATCTTGCAATATATAAAAAAAACTATCTTTTTTTCAAAGATAGTTTTTCTTTGCATAATATACAAGCATTTTTTTATTAATGCGCTAATTTGTTAGAATTTGCTGTTGCGATTATAAATATTGGCCATATTCAAATAACCAACTTCCAACATCTGAGCCGTGGCCTGATATTTTGTGGCCTGGATTTGCAGCGCATTGACCGATGATAAGGTGCCTGAGCTATCCGTTGTGGTTAGCGGGACTTTGCTCTCTGTTTTGTTTTGGGTGTCTTGGGATACCTGCTCGGTCATAACATAGTCGTGTTTGACATTATCTCCCATTTTGATTTGCAGCGCATAGGACACTTCTTCATTGCGTTCGGCCGTGTCTTCATTGCGGGTGATTTTGATATAATAGTCACCCTTTTGAGCACGATATTCTCCCGACAAAATGGAGTCCATGGCTTCTCTTTCTTTTGTGCCTTTCTCTGCCGTGCTGTCACCAATCAAGACTTGTTTGTTGCCTTTGGTCATATAAACTTGAATATTTAACTTCTCAGCCGTTAATGCCAACAGATTTTCTTCTTCCAAAGCCTCTTGCTCGGCTTTTTCCTCTTCATAGCCTTCCGGGTCAAGCTGTTGCTTCAGGCTGTCCAAATATTCTTCATACTTAGACAAGTCCAGAACATTTTCACTTTCCGTGCTGTCTCTTAACGATATGGCCAGTTTGCCGTTGGATTGGACCTGAACTTTATAGATATCTTGTGAATCGTAATCTTCTGCCAACTTGGCTACTGCCGTTGTTCGGGCATAGTTTAAGCGCACATAGCCTAAATCTCTGGCATTGGCAAAGGTCTCATCGACATCGTTCATATCGGTAAGTGTTTTTTCCCAGGTTTGGGAGCTTGCGTTTGCCATTGCTTCTGAAATCGTAACCATTTTACGTCTCCTCACAAATATACCTTGTTAGTATAGCATATTTTTTGTAATAATTCAATAAAACTTTAATATATAAGTTTATATAGTGCTATCATTTTATTGGTTTTATTCAACTTTTTCTCACCTAAAAACTCAAACTCATATTTTGCGGCATACATATTCTCTTTGACTTTTTCCGTGACCAAAATTTCATTATTGTAGGTATGCTCCAAAATGTCACTGACATAATCGTCCAAAAGCGTTTCCGCATCAGGATAATCAACAATATTGCATTTGCTCAAAAACAGCAAATTATCATCATCCAAGTCTTCTTTATATTGGGACACGTCTTTTAAAAATTCTGACGCAAATTTTGCCGCCGTTTCCGTATCTTCATAGCCAATTTCGGTAAAACTTTCTTTTTCCTTGACATCAGAAGAATGATATTTGCTCAATAAATTATATACAATATTCTGCAAATCGGAGCGATAAGTGTTTAAGCTTTCTTCAACATTGATATTGCTCTCGTCATAAAAACGAAACTGATAACTGATATTGACCAAGCACGGAAATTTTACATCTACCTTCTTCAATGGGATGTTTTCTTCTTCCTGCTCTTGGAAATTGCCGTTTAGTTGGTCTTCCCATTTTTTGAAACTACGCCTCAATATGCCATAGTCTGCGGGAACTCCCGCTTGGACTTGCGACATGATATGAGCTCCAACGCCGGTTAAAAACAGCGCAACCTTATTATCTGAAAAAGTTTTTTTGCTTTCATAAAACTCTTCCAAATTAACATTTTCTCCATCAATTATCCTAAAAGCATCATAAAGCAACGAATTGGCTTCCGGCAAAGATAAATTGCAATATCTGGCCAGTTCCATTGTGCCTCCGTATACAATCAATTTGACGCCGAATTTGGAAAACGTGTCTTCAAACATGGTTTGTGATTCTAAATTTTCCATAACTTCGGTAATAAAGTCTACTATATAATGTCGATACTCCAACGGTGCCTCCGGCCAGGCCGGGGCCAACGCCGGTTCATAATCATTTAAATGATATAGCTTTATAATCTGATTGGCTTTTTCATAAAACTGGCTCTCTTTTTTTTGCGGCCGTTCTTTTTTGGCTGATCCCCTAAAAACATACCAAGGGATTTTGTTGAGCAACAACGGTATGGCTAAGGCCAAAAAGATTACAAAAAATGATGAAAATAATATCCGTTGAACATATTCTTCCGGCGCCAGCTCTTCAACTATCGGCAATAATAACGTGACGACGATGTTGGCCAAAATCAAGCTCAAAATGATTATGGACACAAGCTTTAAGGCTGCCACAATGATATCTGTCGAGCCACCTTCTTTGCTTTCTCTCTCTGCTTTTTCGGCTTCCACATCATATATGTTTTTGACGGGCGCATCCTCATCTTTTTTGCCGCGATTTAAGACACTCACATATTCTACCGTTTCCTGATAGCTGTTGTCTTGAACGTCAAACACTTCTTTGATGATTTTTACTTTTACTTTTTCCTGCTCTCTTTCTTTGGCAAGGTTTATGGCCTCGTGCCGCTGATCGCTTGAAAATCTGTCTTCCAGTTTCCAACCGTCTCCCCTATCGGCATAAACCTCATAATGCGTTATTTTTACCATTGTTCACTCGTTCATATAAAAAAAACCTGCATTTAACATAGCAAATGCAGGTTAATAAAAAGCTAAATCAAACAAAAATTACTTATTGCTATCTCCGGCTTTAAGACCGAATGCTGCAAATTTGTTGTTGAATTTAGAAATTTGACCGCCGGTATCTACCAAACGTTGAACGCCTGTCCATGCCGGATGAGATTTCGGGTCAATCTCCAAACGGATTTTGTCACCGGGTTTGCCCATGGTGGATCTTGTCTTAAATTCTGAACCATCTGTCATTACATACGTAATTTCATGGTAATCAGGATGAATTCCTTCTTTCATTCTAAAAACTCCTAAAACTTTTATTTAAACGCATAATTTTTACGCTTTTATACATTAGCATTTTTAATAACGCAAGCTTTTTTTTAGATTATTTTAATTCTTCTATCAAAACGCTGTTTTCTTTGCCGTTGGCTTCTGTCAAATTCACCAACTTGATGCTATAATTTTTATAGCCCTTGGAAAGCAAATATGACCGCGTGGCAATGGCACGATTTAAGGCTGTGCGCTTTTTGCGAAAACTGTCTTCTCCATTTTCCAAATTATACGGATATATGCCAATCTTATTTTTGTTTGGATCTGCAAAAGTGGCGATGATGGCATCTATTTGGGCTTTGTTTTCCTCTGTCAACTCATCGGCATCTTCGGCAAAATAAATGGTGCCCATGGCCTCTTGCTCAGCATCTTGTGCTTTTTCTTGCGCGGTGTTAACCAATAATTTTGGCTGAATTTCCGGCTCTGTTGCTTCTTCTTTGAGCAAAGATTCAACTTTGGGAGCCGGTGTGCTTGTTGCAGCTGGCAATGCGCTTTGGCTCTCTTGAGACAGGCTTTCTTGTTGCTTGCCCTCAATCGTGCTTGTTTGCACCATATTCACATTCGGCAATTCTTCCGTCACAACAGGGGTGCTCGGCGCCGGAGAAGTTTTCTCTGCGACATTATTTTGCTCTTGCACCTTAAACGGCGTGTCTTTTGGCAACGTAGCGGGCTGAGAAACTTGTGCGGGCTGAGTAACCTGAGCCGGCTCATTTTCTGCAGGGGCCATCTGTTTTGGCTCAACAGGTTTGGCCATTTCTTGCTTCTCTGCTGTCTGCGGCAAAGTAACCGTTACGGCTTTTTTAGCCGGAACTTCTATTTTTGTTTCCGATTTTTTAGAAACTGCAGCTTTTTTCTTTGGTTTTGCCTTTTTTGGGGCCGGGGTGCTTTTTTCTGCCGAGATTATTGGGAAAAGAGGCTTGGAGACATACGCGCCGGAAGAAGTTGTGCCTTCCAAATTATCCAGCACAGACAAGTTGACATACGAATCGTCGGCATTTGCCTTTTGCGCTTGGATAAAAATTCCTAAGGACAGCACACTTATTGTTGTTAATAATAACTTGGCGCGCATTTTCCCCTCCTATAAAAATTATTTGTTAATCAGTTCGATAACTTTTTTCCCAATATTGGCATTGGATGCAACCACGTTGCCGGAAGCCAAAACTGATGCAATGTCTTCGCTGCGCGGGTCTTTTTGATGCATTTCCAAAACTAAACCACCTGATTCTTTGACCAATAATATTCCGGCGGCAATTTGCGACATTGTATTATGTGCACTAACGGCAGCATCCATTTTTCCGGCGGCAACGCGTGCCAAATCAAGCGCCGTGCAACCAAAATTGCGCACGAAGCCTTGTTCGGCAATGATTTTGTTTCTGATATCTTGGCAAACCTGGTCGCTGTTTTGGCCCTGATCATCCATTTGTGACTGCACACTTATCATCGAATCGGCAATGTCTTTGCGCAAAGACACACGCAAACGCTCGTGGCTGCGAAAACCCTCTTTATAAGCGCCATTGCCTTTTTCGGCAAAATAGCATTCTTCCGTGGCCGGATTGTAGATGACAGCCGTGGTGATTTGACCATTCTCACAAGTGGCAACCGAAACGGCAAGCTCCGGGATTCCGCGTGAGAAATTGATGACACCGTCCAATGTGCAAACAATGAAATGCGGACCTGCCGGTTGCGGCTTGTTATCTTCGGCAAAAGCAAAACCCGGACGAATCTTGGACAGTTCCTGTCTGAGGTTGCCTGCAACGCGCCTGATGGAAGATATTGCAAACTCATTGAGCCCGCGAACGGATGTTTGCAACTTTTCAATTTCGCTAAAGTCACGGTTGGCCGGTGCCGCAGCTCTTTTCACGGCACCGATTAAGGCGTTAAGATTGCTTGATAAATAAGACATTATTTAGCTCTTTCTACATATGAACCATCTGATGTGTTGACCACAATTTTTTCACCTTGGCCGACAAACGGCGGAACCATTGTTCTCACACCATTGTCCAAAATGGCCGGTTTGTAAGAAGAAGCTGCGGTCTGGCCTTTGATAACCGGCTCGGTTTCTTTGACCTCGCAAATAACTTGTTGCGGCAGCTCAACAGAAATCGGCTTGCCATCAATGAAGTTGATGATGACGGCCATGCCATCTGTCAAAAACGGACGAGAATCGCCCAAAATATCTGACGGCATGTTGAATTGATCAAAGGTTTCGCTATCCATGAATGTTAAGCCGGAAGCATCTTCAAACAAAAATTGGCAATCTTTGGTTTCAACCATCAATTTTTCTACCATATCTTCTGTTCTGTAACGTTCGTTGGTTTTGGTTCCTTCTTCCACAGATTTCATTTCAACCTGCATGAAAGCGCCGCCTTTGCCCGGTTTGACAAAGTTTGTTTTGGTTACAGTCCAGGGTTTGTTTTTATATTCAATTACCCAACCTACTCTGATTGATCCAGCTTGTTGTTTCATTTTTTTCTCCAATTTATTATATTTTTTATTTCAATGATTTTTAATGCAAATTAATCTAATCTTTTGATTTTATCAACTAGAATTTTATATTCCGATGCATTTAAAATGACAAAATCGGCAATTTTTAAAATTTCTTCATCTATTTTTTCAAAATAGGGAATCGCTTGCTGAATCAAAAACAGTTCAGAATACCATTTTATGACGGCCTTGCCCTGCTCTTGATTTTCTTTTTCCAACAAAAAGCATACAAAATCCGGCTCTGCTTCCGATGCAAGCATGGCTTCATGGCGCGTGGGCGCACAATTTATGCCCAAAAATTTTCCTTTGAGCTCCTTTTGCAACGGCTTTATGCTCTTGGCAAATTTTTCATCAATCTCTGTTGTGAGCAACAGGCCGTCCAAACCAAACTGTTGCATAAACTCTTTATTTGTCCCCAGCACCAATTTATCTGATGCAACCGCCTGCGCCAAAACCGCCTTTGCTGATTTTTCATCGGCAATATAACAGCATATGTCTTCATTATTTATCAGATTTTGGTCATTCGGACCGATTTTTAGCATAAACTTTGGCATAAATTCTCTTTGTTGGTTGAAAAACTTTATTATCTTATTATTATGTTCAAAATCATATGTGAAAATTATGTGAATTGAAAGCAAAAAATCGTGACCGAGATAAAAAATATTGAACTGAGACAAACCGAAAATGCTCTGGCAGAGCTTAGCAATGCTTTGCTTGAGCTCGGCAACCTCGTCGATGCAAAAAAGAATCTTCTTTCCGAAGAGAAAAAAAAGCTCCTATCTGAAAATAAAGAATATAAAAACCAGATAGAATCGCTTAAAAACTCTTCTCAGAATGTTATCTCGACGATTGATCATATCATCCTTAAACTTGATAATGTGTTGGAAAACGATGGCGCAAGTTACAATAACAATTAATTCTCGCGAATATGCCGTTGCCTGTGAAGACGGCCAAGAAGTCAGAATCATTCAGCTCTCGCGAATGCTGGATGAAAAAGCAAAAATGCTCACCCAAGGCGGCGGACAAGTGAACGAAAATATGCTCCTGGCCATGGTTGGTTTGCTGCTGGCAGATGAGCTCTCCGAGCTCAAAAAAAATGGCGTGACCCTTCCCAAAGATCAAAATCAAACAGCTCTCGACCCCGCTCAAATCAAGCAACTGGACGATTTGTTAACAGGCAAAATTAATTCTTTAATTAAAGATATAAAATCTGTTGCATCTAAAATCGAATCATTGTAGACTATAAACATAGAGGGAAGCTGTCCGGTGCGTATTTCCGCAGATCTTCCGAGCCATCGTTTTTTTATAGGGAATCGTCCCTGAGCAGATCGTGGTCTGTTTATATGATGCCCACCTTGTGAGAAGCGGTTCGACAAGTTTGTTTCATACGGCTATGATGGCTCCCTCACAATTTTTCTTAACCCCTACTTTAATATAGGGGTTTTTTGTTGTTAATTTTTGCCGAAAGGGCTAAACCTTTGAGATTGATTTATTGCGGAGATGTGGTCGCTCGCGCCGGACGCGAGGCCGTTTTGAATAACCTTGATGTCTTGAAACAAACCTATAAACCCGACTTTATTATCGTGAATGTGGAAAATGCTGCTCATGGGTTTGGCGCAACACCGGGTATCTGCCGCGATTTTTTGGCTCAGGGAGCCGATGCTCTTGTCACGGGAAATCATGTTTGGCAGCAAAGAGAACTCATTCCTTTTTTGGATGAATGTAAAAAAATCGTGCGACCGCTTAACTATCCCGAAGATCTTCCCGGAAAAGGCTATTGCGAAGTTGAAACGCCGAACGGTAAAAAACTCCTTATCATTCAGCTCTTGGGACGCTTGTTTATGGAAGCGGTCGATTGCCCGGTTGCCGCTGTTGACAAACTTTTGAAAAACTATGCCTTGGGCAAAAATGTTGATGCCATTTTTGTGGATATCCACGCCGAAGCAACTTCTGAAAAACTGGCCTTGGGTTGCTATCTTGACGGCAGAGTTTCCGCCGTTATCGGTTCACATACTCACGTGCCGACCAACGATGCCAAAATTTGGCCTCACGGCACGGCCTATCTTACCGATGTCGGTATGTGCGGCGATTATGACTCCGTTCTGGGTTTTGATAAGCAAGAACCCATCAACCGTTTGGCTCGCAAATACACCGGCGGCAGACTCACTCCGGCCAAAGGTAAAGGAACGCTCTGTGCCGTTTTGGTGGATACCGATGTGCAGACCGGGTTGGCCACGCATATTGAAACAATCAAAATTTAGGGCTTGATTTTATTTTTGATAGATTTGGCTGCCATAAGGAATGTCATTGCCGATACCGGGGGCCAAATATTTGCTTTGGATAAAACCCATCTCCCCTTCATCCAGCATAATCCTGGACCAGGTTTTGTCCGGGGAAATGCCCGTCAGGCGCACCGTTGTTCCCTCTTTTAGTCTTTTGAGGACATCAAAATCTTCTGACGGACCATACATCACTTTTTGCTCTGATTTTAGGTGATATAGTTTGGAAATGTCTGTGATATCGACAGGGATTTTTATGATTTTGCCAACAACCATATCATCACTTATCACATCGCCATCATTAAAAACAACCTGCTGGTTATATTCAATACTATCTTTATGCTGAAAATATTTTGCAATAGAATCATAGGGCAAAAATTTTATCATTGTCGGCAAGACAACAATCAAAACCAGCAAAAGCGGAATGAACAGTTGGACCAAACGCAGAGCCCCGAAATTCCAGCTTTTAATCTCAAAGTTTGGCTTGAGCCCAAGTTTTGTCATGAGCTTTTTTAACAAAGTTTTTTGATAAGCATCGGCATATTTTCCGGCAATCACCGCAGAAATATAGGCATTGCCAAGCTGCTTGTTTTGCCAATAGGCCAAAGCATTATGTGCCCAAAGCTGATAGTTTTGCGCTCTGTTTTTATCCACGCCGTTAAAATTGTTTATTATGGCTTTGATATTTTGTTTGAAAGCCTTCAAACTCCACCAACCGCAAAGCCAGTTCACGACAGACGTGGAAAAAGCCTCTTTTATGGCTTCATTATAATTGCAGATTTTGTCTTCACAACTTATTTCTTCCCCGATGATTTTGCCCTTAACCTTGGTCAGGCTTATTGCTTTGAGATTAAAGTCATCGCGGCCTTGCCCGTTTTTATAGGGCTTTAACGAAAACAGCGGCGGCATTTTTTCTGCCGGATATGCCGAACACAAAATATCATAGGTCAGGCGTTTGTTCTCATTGCTGATGATATCATAGGCAACCGACAATTTTTGAAAATTTTCTTTGGCCTCATCACTACTGTTATGGTCCGGGTGCCAGCGTTTGGCTCGCTCCCGATATTTCAGCTTGGCCAAATTTTCATCAGCATCATATGAAACTCCTATGATGCGATAATAGCCCAAAGCATCTTTGCTATATGTTTTCATCTGTTCCGTCATACGTAAAAACCTTGTTTGATGTTTTCCGTTTGTGACTCATTTTCACATATCTTTATAAAATTTTCTTTAACATTTATTCTGATGTTACCGACATAGTGCAAAGCATTTAACGTGGTTTTGAATATGGCAAAAATGTTTTTCTTTAAATCGTCATCTATCTCTTTTGATGTGCGGATTATCAAATCAAAATTTCTTTCTTTGCGATATGAAAAGCCGTCAAACTGAAACATGCCCAGCGCGGTAAAATTGGTATCAACCACAAAGCGCGTGGCTTTGGCGCCTTTTCTGCGCTTTTTGTTTTGCTCTTGAGAATCTTCTATATTTTTGATGGCAATGCGAATGTGGCTCAACTGTTCTCCGTTTAATATCGGCATATCTATTATTTTCCAGTTTTGCACTTCTCGAATCGAACTTTGCACCACCTCATGCAAGCGGTTCAGCACCTCTTGACCACCTGTTCCTTGTCGGTTCAAATCTTGCACCAAATCTTTACCCAGCCAGGCGGAAACGTTTTTTTGCAAAGCCGCTTTGGTGTAATTTAAAACACTTTCGGTAATATTTTCATTGGCGCCGGGAAATTTTTGTATGATTTCGGCCACGAGTTTGGTTTGGTTATTTTTCTCCAGCGGCTCAAATATTTTCACCAGCTTTTGCAGTTCTTGTCCTTCCACACCGGCCAGCAAATTTTTAAATATTTTTACCGCGGAGATTAATTTTTCCGATAAATTTTGGCTGGCATTTATTTCTTGGTTTTGCTTTGGTAATTCTATATCCGGCAATTTGACATCTACAATCTCCAACAAAACTTGTTTTTGATTTTCCATTTTCATTAAATTATCCGGCAGGAAATTTCCCATTACCGTGCGTAGGGCCAAAAGCTTGCTGTCCGGGCTGGAAAATGCCGCGCCGGTAAAATGTGTGTTTTTCAAAGATAAAAGCTCGTTTTTTATCTGCTCAACCACCTGGTTTGTTTCTGCCACATTCGGCAGCCTGCCTTTGGTTTGAGCCACAAATCGGTTTAATATCAGCTCCAGGCGCTCAATCGAACTTTGGATGACCTCTCCTTTGGGCAGAATATTTCCTCCCTGCTGAGCCATATTGTTTGCCAGAGATACATCTTTTATTTTGATGGAAACTTGAGCGTTGCTGAAATTTTGTTTCAAAATCTGACGCACATTTTCCGGCAAGTTTATTCTTTTGGATATGGTCTTTAAAATATAATTGACTTTCATCGGGTGAAAATCAGCATTATTAAAAGCCTGATTATTTTTAACGATAACTGCCGTTTCTGCTCGGGGCTGATTTTTTACAATTTCATTTGTGCTTAAATTTGCCGTCGGAAGTTTTATTTCTGCTTTGTTGTCACCTGTGGCACTTACTTTGACCTGAATGTTATCCGGGAAATTTTGCCCGTTTTTTATCTCGCCCGAAAGCTTGACCGAAACTTCAACCTGCTGGCCGTTTATCTCAACCAAAGCCTTGAAAGCATTGGGCTGAAATGACATATCTTTTATGATTTGCAAGCGCAAATCTTGACCCGCTTTGAGAAACTCTTGCACCTCTGCCGGCAAGTTTGATATCTCGCCTTTGATGCTGCTTTCCGGCGGGGTTAGATTGGGTGTTTGCACTATCGGCGGAATAATATCAGCCATTGGCCAAAACCTTTTTGGCAATGCTTATCACATCTTCTGCCGCTTCTGATGTGGGATAGCGATTAATAATCGGGGTTTGGTTTCTGATTGAATCTCTCACCCTGGTATCGCGGCGAACAATGCCCAACAAAGGCGGATTTATCTTCAAAAAATTGGTGCAGGCTTTAAGCAACGTATCATACGTTCTTTGCCCTTCCCTGATATTGACCGCTTGGTTGACCACAATGCCAATCTCGCTCTTGGGATATTGCATGGTCATGATTTTGATAAAAGCATAGGCATCGGTCAGTGATGTCGGCTCGTCGGTGCACAAAACTATGATTTTTTCTGCCAAGCCCGATAATATTCGCACCGGCTTTTCAACCCCTGCTCCCATGTCCAATATCACTTTATTATAAGATGAAGCTAATAGGGACAAGTCTTCTCCCAAAATTTGCAGCCGGCCTATCGGCATGGAGGCCAAGCCGGCCGAACCCGAGCGCCCGGCTATCACATCAAAACGGCCTTTATCATAATGCTGAACAACCTGATTTAGCGTCAATTTTCCGGCGACCACACTGCCTAAGTCATATTGCGTCATCAGCCCCAATTGGATATCTATATTGGCCAAGCCAAAATCGGCATCAAAAAGCAATGTCTTTTGCCGCATCAGACTCAAGGCCTGTGCCAGGGTTATGGAAAACCACGTTTTGCCCACACCGCCTTTACCCGATGCCACGGCAATCAGATTTCTGCCTTTTCTCACGCTGCGGCTTATGGGCCCCCGAGGCATGATTTTTAATTCTTCCGAAATTTGATTTTCCATTTTTCCCTCTTTCTGTTTCTAGGCCGCACTCAAAACCAAACGGCTTAATGATTTGGCATCAATTGCAGATAATCCGTTGGCAATTGATGAACTCACACTTGCTGCACAAAAGCTCATGTCACAACATGCGGCAACCGATAATACCGTTCCTATTCTGCGGGTTAAATCAAGGCGCGTGGGCAAAAGATATTTGGCCCCAATCTCGGCAAATATTTCTGCAATTTCCACCGCTTCTATCGTGTTTCTGCCGGAATCCATCGTCAGAATAAACTGACCTTTTATCTGGCGGCAAAAATTTTCCACTTTCAAAACTTCTTTATCTATAAACGGGTTTATTCCCGGCGTGTCTATCAGCACCAGCCCATATCTCTCTTTGGCTTCTTTCACCTTTTGTAGCAAAGCTTTTTCTTCCGGGCAAAAATAAAAATCCGTTTCCAAAATTTTGGCAAAAGCCTCTAATTGTTTGTTGGCTCCGGCGCGGACATTATCCGTGCTGATGATGCAGCAAGATATCTTTTGAAACTTGGCTTGCGTAGCTGTTTTGGCAATGGCCGTCGATTTTCCGCTGCCCGAAGTGCCCATGAATAATTTAACGGGATGACGCATATCCAAAATATCGCTATAGGCATACAGCTTGCTCAATGTTTGGGTCAAGATTTCTCCTTCATCTTTGAGGGGGAATTGTCTTTCTATATCCCGTGCCGTGGCCAAAATTTTGTCTTTTACCACATCTAAAACACCGTGATAATCCAAACACTCACGCAGTTTTTGCAGCTCAAATATCGGCTTTGTCGAAACCTCTTCCGGCTTATCTTCAATTTCAAAACTCAAATCCGTATCTTCATCAACCGCTGCCATGACCAAAATCGTGCCGTCTGCTTTTTTTTCCGATGAAATTATGGCCGCATCAGCCCCCAGCTCTGACTTGATTATTGCCAAAGCCTCACTCATGTTTGCCGCGGATATTTGCTTGATTTTCATCGGCTAACCTCAAATTTGGCCAACGGTTTTAATCTTGGCTTTCGGGTGAATCTCATTTTGCGACATAACCACCGTCATCGGGCGGAAACGCTCAATGATTGAACGCACAAACGGTCTGATATTCGGGCTGGTTAACAAAACCGGGTTTTCCCCTTTGGCAGCCAAATTTTCTATCACATCTCTGACTTTGGTGATGAAGTTTTGTAAGGTGCTCGGCGCCATGGCCAACTGTCTGTCATCTCCTTCTCCGACAATCGACTCTGCAAAAGCCTGTTCCCAAGAAGGCGACAATGTGACCAATGATATCACGCCGAACTCGTTGGCGTAGGCATTAGATAACTGGCGCGCCAAACGCGTGCGGACATGCTCGGTTATCATCATCAAACTGCGGGTGGTGGTCACGGCTTCCGAAATGCCTTCCAAAATGGTGGGCAAATCTCTTATGGAGACACGCTCTTGCAACAAATTTTGCAAAATGCGCTGCACCGCACCCAAGCTGACCTTGTTGGGAATCAGCTCTTTGACCAGTTTTTGTTGTTCTTTATCCAGCTCATCCAGCAATTTTTGCGTCTCAGCATAAGATAATAACTCAGGCATGTTATCTTTCACCAGCTCGGTGATATGCGTGGTCACAACCGTTGAGGGATCTACTACCGTATAGCCTCTAAACATGGCTTCTTCTCGATATGATTGGTCCACCCACATGGCTTTCAAACCAAAGGTCGGCTCGGTTGTATCTTCTCCGGGAAGATTAATCTTTTCCCCTCTCGGGTCCATCACCAACAATTGCGTCGGGCGCAGTTCTCCCCTGCCGCTTTTAACCTCCTTAATATAAATATTATATTCATTTGGGGCCAATTGCATGTTATCTTGAATGCGGATGGAGGGCATGACAAAACCTAATTCTGAGGCCAAGGCTCTTCTCAAAGCTTTTATCTGATCCGTCAACTTCTTATTGGTTTCTTCATTAATCAGCGGCAACAAGCCATATCCGATTTCCAGGCGAATCAGGTCTATTTTCAAAGCTGTTGAAATCGGCTCTTCAGCAGCTTTTGAGCCAACTTGTTTCTGCTCTTGTTCCATAACCTCTTGCGCTTGCGCCTGGGCTTCTTTTTGCCTTTTATCCAGATAATAGGCGGTTGAGCCGGTTAAGGTGGCCAACAAAACAAACGGAATGGCCGGCGTGCCCGGCAACATGCCCAAAGCCAAAGCCAAGAAAGCAGACATACCCAAAGCTTTTGGATAGTTGGCAACCTGGTCAAACAAAACCTTATCCGTGGCATCGGTCATACCGGCTTTGGAAACCAAAATACCGGCGGCTACGGAAACAATCAAGGCCGGAACTTGAGATACCAGACCATCACCAACCGTCAATAGCGTATATGTTGAACCGGCCTGCGCAAAGCTCAAATCATTTTGCACCATACCAATAATAATACCGGCCACGATGTTAATAAACGTGATAATCAAACCGGCAATGGCATCTCCTCTGACGAACTTGCTGGCACCATCCATCGCTCCGTAAAATGAGCTTTCTTTGGAAAGGTCTTCTCTTCTTTTTCTGGCTTCGTCTTCATTTATCAAGCCGGAAGACAAGTCGGCATCTATGGCCATTTGCTTACCGGGCATGGCATCCAAAGCAAAACGGGCGGCAACTTCTGCAATACGCCCCGAACCTTTGGTGATGACCACAAAGTTGACCAAAACCAAAATGGCAAACACAATCACACCAATCACAAAATTGTTGCCCATGATAAAACCACCGAAAGCCTTAATCACTTCACCGGCGGCATCGGGCCCCATATAGCCTCGGGACAAAATCAAACGCGTGGAGGCCAGGTTTAAGGCCAAACGATACATCGTGGTGATTAACAAAACCAACGGAAAGGCACTAAACTCTGTCGGCTTTTCAATAAAAATGGCGGTCATCAAAACCAGGCAAGACATGGTAATAGACAAGGCCAAGGCAATATCCAATAGCCATGCCGGCATTGGCATAATCAAAATCACCAACATCAAAATAATCGACAAAGCAAAAAGCAGGTCACCCCTCTTGGTGGCGCCCAACAGCATGTCTTTAAATGATTTGTTGCCAAATATGTTATTTTGCATTGCCATTTTTATTTATCTTATTTTTCCGATGTTACGTTATAACCTTCTGCCTCATATTGTTTGAGCTTGTTGCGCAGGGTTCTGATTGATATACCTAAAATTTGCGCTGCAACAGTGCGGTTGCCTAATGTGTGTTTGAGCGTGTCTATTATCAAATTGCGCTCCATTGAAGCAACCGTGGTGCCGAACGGGGTACTCATGCCGCTTGTTTGAGCCGGAGCTTGCGGCTCTTGCGTTTTATTGATTATCGAATCGGCATCATCCAAAATGATGGCCTCTTCTCCAATTTCGTCCCCCGTGCTTAGTAACACGGCACGATGAATGGTATTTTCAAGCTCACGCACATTTCCCGGCCAAAGATAATTTAACAATTTTTCTTCCGCTTTTCTACTCATCGGTTTCATCGGCAGCTCATTTAATTCGGAATATTTTTTCACAAAATGTTTGGCCAAAACAACAATGTCTCCGGGGCGATCTTTTAATGAGGGAATGTGAATATTGACCACATTCAAACGATAATATAAGTCTTGACGAAAAGTGCCGTTCTTGACTGCCTCGGCCAAATCTCGGTTGGAGGTGGCGATGATGCGCGTGTTGATTTTTATCGGTGCTTTGCCGCCAATTCGGTCAATTTCTTTTTCTTGAATGGCACGCAGCAATTTTGCCTGAATTCCAATATCCATTTCTGAAATTTCATCTAAGAGCAAAGTGCCGTCCGAGGCTTCTTCAAACTTGCCGATACGACGAGCCACGGCGCCCGTGAATGCACCTTTTTCATAGCCAAATAATTCTGATTCAAGCAAGGTTTCGGGAATGGCTGCACAGTTTACGGCAACAAATTTTTTGTTGGCACGTTTGGAATTGTCATGAATAAAACGAGAAAAAATTTCTTTACCTGTTCCCGATGCTCCCGTCAATAATATGCTGGCCTCAGACGGGGCTACTTGCTTGGCCATTTTTAAAATAGCCTCGGTTTTTTTGTCACCATATATCAGTGCATGGTTTTCTCTGGTGGCTGCCGCCAATACCGCACCAATCAGCTCCGGGTCGGGCGGAAGCGGAATATACTCTTTGGCACCTGCTTTGATGGCTTTGACCGCCAATGTCGGATCATTGGCTACGCCGCAAGCCACAACCAAAACATTTATTCTTTCACTCTCTAAAGATTGAATAAATTTATAGACATCTAACTTGACGTCTATCATCACCAGCTCTATGGCTTTGCCGGAACGCAATATCTCCAGCGCAGCTTCTTCCGTATCTGCCAAGCTCACCTGTCCGCCTTGCGAAATGGCAATCTTGCTCGCTGCACCGATTTGGCCGTCTAATGTTCCGACAATTAATAACTCCACTTTTTTACCCTCTGATCTCTACCTTTGTTATTTTGCGGCTTTGACAACCTCGGTCATGGTTATGCCCAATTTGTCATCAACCACAACAACCTCTCCTCTGGCAACCAGATTGTTGTTGACATAGACATCTATGGCTTCGCCAACCTTGCGGTCAAGCTCTATGATGGCGCCCTTGTTCAAGCTCATCAGCTGGCTGACTTTCATCTTGGTTTTGCCCAAAACCGCCGATACTTTCACCGGAATCTCATATATTGCTTCCAAATCATTGACAGAGCTCGGGATGTTGAAGTTGTCCATGTCTTCTTGCGTGCGCAAAATCGGCTCTTCTCCGACGTTGCCGTTGTCGCTCATTTCATCTAACTCTAAGTTCTTATCCATTTTTTCCTCGTTTTATTTATGTTTATTGGCTTCTAATATTTTGTTGGCTTTTTCCAGCATCTGTCTGCCGTTCCTTTCAACACCGCCGCTCTCCCATTCCACACGGCAATCCGAGGGCAACATGCTCTCATCTTTATGAAGAGATATCTTGCCTTCAAAGTCGTTTTTGTTGGCCAGTTTTGCTATCTCTTCCTGAACAAACGGCAAAACTTCAGGATGAAAATAAAACGCCAATTTGTCTTCATCCTTAAAACTGGCAAAGTTTTTCTCTAAAAACTCTTTGACCAATTTTTGCGCCATTTTGGCTTCCAATATCGGAACCAGCTTTTGAATCACATTTTGTGATATTTCTATAATCCGATTGTCTGAGGCATCTTCTTGCTGCTTGTTGTCTGACAATAATATCATCAAACGGTTGTTTATCTCAGACAACAGCGCATCATGCATTTGTTCCGCTTCGGCTTTGGCTTTTTCATAGCCTTCCGCATAGCCTTTGTCATGAGCTTCTTTCTCTTTTGCCTGCACCTCTTCTTCACTAAAGGTTATCACTTCTTCTTCCGGGTAAACAGGGGCCGGCGGCTCCGGCGCTTTAACTTCTTCCGGTTGAGGAAGCACCTCTTCTTGCAAGGGTTCTGCCTGCGGTTCTTCTTTTTCAGCTTTTTCCTCTTCTTGCACCGCGTCTATGCTGCTGTTGTTTTCCCAGCCTTCAACATAAGGTTGATTATATTCATCCAAGATGAAATTATCAAACTGAAATTTTTCAAATTTTGACATCAACCCTTCTCCGTCTGATTTTCAACTAGTAAATCAGCTCATCATTTTCTTTACCTTCACTAATCACAATCTCACCGGCGTTCGAAAGCTCTTTAGTGGTGGTAACAATATATTGTTGTGCTTCTTCAACATCGCGCAGGCGAACAGGTCCCATGGCTTCCATATCTTCTTTGATAATCTTTCCGGCACGGGTGGACATGTTGTTGAAGAACAAATCTTTGATGGTGTCTGATGCACCTTTCAAGGCAATTGCCAGCTTGTCTTTATCGACATTGCGCAGCAAAACTTGAATACCTTGAGAATCGACCCTGACCAAATCTTCAAACGTAAACATAAGAGATTTGACGCGTTCGGCACTCTCGCGGTTTCTTTCTTCCAAGGCTTCCATAAACCGACTCTCGGTATTGCGATCCAAAGAGTTGAAAATATCGGCAATGAGCTCGTGCGCATCGCGTCTGGAAGACTTGGACAGATTGCTCATAAACTCTTTGCGCAAGGTCTTTTCCAAACCATCCAAAACTTCTTTTTGCACCGAATCCATTCTGAGCATGCGCATGACAATTTCCATGGCAAAATTTTCCGGCAACAACGCAATGACCTTGGCTGCGTGTTCTGCCTTGATCTTTGACAAAATAACGGCAATGGTTTGCGGATATTCGTTTTTCAAATAGTTGGCCAAAACATGCTCGTTGACATTGCCCAGTTTGTCCCACATCGTGCGGCCTGCCGGACCTCTGATCTCTTCCATAATCACGGATACGCGGTCTTTATCCAGAGCTTTGGACAATAATCTTTCCGTGCTCTCGTATGTGCCCATTAACATGCCGCTGTTGGAAGCTCTTTCTATAAACTCATCAAAAAGTTGCTCCACAACATTGGAGTTGACCTTGCCCAAGCTGGCCATGACAACAGACAGCTCTTTTATCTCTTCATCGTCCATTAAGGCAAACAAAGATGATGACCTCTCGTCGTTTAGAGAGAGCATCAAAATGGCTGCTTTCTGCTGGCCGCTAAGTAAGTTATAATCATCTATCACATTTGGTTTCATGTTTTTATCCTCTCACTTAGTTGCCATCGGTTGAATATAACCAACTGCGAATGATGCTGACCGCTGCTTCCGGATTTTTCTCTATCAAATCATTAATCCGTTTCAGAGATGACACTTTAACCCTTCCATCAACCTTGTTCAGGTTCACCAGCTCATCCAAATCGGCATCATTGTCGTTTAAGAAGTTGGACAAGAGCAAATTGTCGTCTTCGGGGTTTTCACCCAACAATTTGGCATTCGGTCCTTGTTGGGCACTGTTTTCAAAGGCATTGTTGATAAGCGGACGAATGACCAGCAAAATCACCAATATTGCCACTATTGCCACGCCCAGACCCTCTGCCATGCGCATCAGTTCTTTCTTGGTAAAGCCCATAATCAAAATTTCAGGGGCTTTTTCCATCTCTTCACCAAGACTTGCAAAGCGAATGTTTTCCACTTCAACCATATCTCCTCGGTTGGCATCAAAACCGACTGCCGACTTGACCAAAGCTTTTAATTGCTCCATTTCTTCTGCCGTGCGCGGACGATATACCATTTTGCCTTCGGCATCTTTTTCATAAACACCGTCAACCATCACGGCAACCGTCAAACGCTTTATCTCACCCGTGTTTTTGATCTTGTTTCTAACCGTCTTGGAGATTTCATAATTGATGGTCTCTTCGGTTTTGTTGCTTTGCGAAACAATGTTGTTGCCCGATGTGACCGTATCTCCGTTGGGTATGTTTTGTGATACGGTTACAGGATTTTCCACATCATTGGATATGCCGCTCTCGCTGATGGTTTGGCTGGAACGCGCCACTTGCGAATCCGGGTCATAAATTTCTTCATTGGTCACAACCTGGTCAAAGTCCATCTCAATATTGACTCTGGCTTGTGCTTTGCCCGCACCGACGGCTTTTTCCATCATTTCAACCACGCTTTTGGCCATTTTGCGTTCTTGTTCCATGCGCATGATTTCGTTGGTGGCATTGTCTTGGGCCTGCTTGTCCTCAGAATCGGTTGTCAGCAACTTGCCGCTGCTGTCCACTATTGATACATTTTTAACATCAAGCTTTGGAACTGCCGCTGCAACCAACTTTTGAATCGATTGCACTTCTTTGGTATCCAACGGCCCATTTTTGGTTTTGACTACAACGGAAGCAGACGGCACCTGCTCTTCTCTTGAAAACATTTCTCTTTTCGGCAAAACCAAATGAACCCTTGCGCTCTTGATATTGTCTACCGAGCGAATCGTTCTGGCAAGCTCTCCTTCCAGCGCTCTGATGAGGTTGATGTTTTGCACAAAATTGGTGGAGCCCAAAGCATCGGTATTGTCAAAAATTTCATACCCGACATTGGAGCCTTTGGAAGCCAAAGCCAGCTCTGCCGTTTCTACACGCATTTTATTAACCTGGTCTGCCGGCACCAAAACCTCCGTGCCGTTTTTGGCCAGTTTGTATTTTATGTTATCTGCTTCCAGGCGTGAAACGATTTGTTTGGCATCTTCCAACTCTAAGTCCGTATATAAAACAGAATATTCCACCGAGTTTATTTGCATGATGATATAGGCAAAAAAACTGATCAAAAATATCACGATGGCGGCCAAAGATACCAATCTGCCAGGTGACAAATTTTTTATACTTTGCAAAAAATTATTCACTTATATTCCCCAATTTTTGAGCTTTTATTCTCAATTCAATAAAAATACTTCCCTTTCGTTATACATAACTTAAAAATTTTTATAATTAAATGATATTTTTAAATATTCACAAGTTATCCCCTTTGGCACAAAAAAAGCCCCCGTTTTCACAGGGGCTCAACTTTAGGAAAAATTTGCAAATTTTATATTAGATTAATCTTGTCAATTCCTCTAACATTTCATCTGCGGTGGTAATAATTTTGGTTGAAGCCGAGTAAGCTCTTTGTGTGACAATCATATTTGAGAACTCGGTAGCCAAATCAACGGTTGATGCTTCCAAAGCATTGCCGCTGATTTCGCCGGCACCGTCAACACCTGCTTGTTTCAGCAACGGTTGGCCCGAAGCATCGGTTTCAATCCAAGCATTACCTGTTAAAGCACTCATGGCGTTGGCATTGGTGAAAGTGGCAAGCGGTAAAATGGCTATCGGACGTGTTTCACCATTGTCAAACAAGGCTGTCACAACACCATTTTCACTTACTGTCACGCCGGAATAACTACCATATTTTGCACCGTCTTGTTTGATGTAGTTGGTGGAAAAACTTCCGGCCAAGCTGGTCAAACCATCCGTGGTGCCGGTGTTGCCCATGCTGATTTTTACGGTTGTACCGTTACCAACCGAGCCATCCATATTTTCTGCACCGTTTGCCCATTGAATGGACATGTCTTCAACATAGAAATATTTCGGTGTTCCGTCTGAGTTAAAGCGAACAGCCGGAACCATGGAGCCGTCTTCAACATCCAAACCGTTGGTCGTAAAGCTGCTGGAGATGGTGTGTTCTCCCGTGGCAACCGCATTGCCGTTGACCCAGGTGTTGCCATCATTGCGCAAAGAACCGGTTACACCTGCCAAGCTGTTCATGTTTAAGGTGATATCTCCGCCCGTGCCGGTCGGCATAATTTCAATACTGCTACCGCTGGCAACAAAACGGTTCGGCTCCGTGACATTGGCTTTGATGGCAGCCACCGTCAATTCTACCAGTTTTACGGTATCAATTTTGCCGCCAGCAATGGCTGAAGAAATATCAATATCCGTTGCTGCGGCCGCACCGCCGTTTTTAAAGGTGAATGTGGTGCCGTTGATGGTAAATGTTTGGTCTGTATAATCGCCCAAAGTGGTCGAAGTAAAGTCTAAACGAGCCGTGTTTTTGATATCCGGGTCAATTTCAGGAATTTGGAAAATACCTGTCGGAATACCTGTGGCCAAAACAGGGTTTGCTGCCGATTGAACACAAGCTTGGGTTTGGCTGGCATTGACTGTTAAGGCTGCACCGGCCTGAGATTGAACGATCTGAATCGAATCGCTGGTGGCGCTAAAACGATCTGCACTCGGCATATTGGCCTGAATCACATTATTAAATGCATTTATAAAATCTGATACCGAGGTAATGCCATCTTGAATATCCACTTTCAATTGAACATTATTGCCTTGGCTTTGCGGTGCATTTATATCCGTGTTTAAGAAGTTAAAGACATAGTTTTTGCCGGTGCTTTGATCCGTGATTGTGATGCTTGAACCATTGGCCGGAATTGCCTTGAATTCCAATTGGCCTGCAGCATAATATACATCGGCAGAACCTCCGTCGGTCACTTCCTTATTGCCGGTCAAAATCAAGTTAGCTGCACCTGAGGGCATGTCTACTTCCATTCCCCAAGAGTTGGTGCTCTTTTTAACAAAGTTGATGCTCAAGTTGCTTGAGTTACCCAAGCTGTCATAAATCAAGGCAGAAATTGAGCGATATCCGCCGGCATCGGGTGAGGTGGCATCATAAACCGGGTCATCTGCCGGCAAGTTTGCTCCAAAGCTAATTTGTTGGGTCGGGCTGGCCGTGCCGCCAATTGTGGCCAAATTAATCGGTTTTAAGTTTTTGCTGTCTACAATATTGTCATTGACATAAACCGTGGCTCCCGTAGTGTCATAATAGGCCTTCATATAGGTTACGCCGCCTACCTCTACCGTTGTGGCATTGGGGTTGCCGTCCCAAGGCAACAAAGACCAGCCTTGCGCATAAAAACCGCCGGTGTTGACCAAATAGCCTGACGTATCCACACCGAAATCTCCGGCTCTGGTATAAGCCCAAGCATCACCTTCTTGCGGGTTGGCTGCTTGGTTTACAACAAAGAAACCCGTGCCGGAAATAGCCAGTGCTGTTGATGATGAGGTTGATGACAACAAACCCTGAACATCTATTCCTTGTTTGGAAACCGGCTGAACACCGCCCGGGGAATAAAAGTTTGATGAGGTTTGCTTGGTCACCAAAGTTTGAAATGCAACACTGGTTCCTTTATAACCAATGGTGTTTACGTTTGAGATATTATCGGAAATTGCACCCATTGCATTTGACTGGGCGGTCATTCCCGAAATACCCGATTGCATTGCTCCAAAAAGACTCATTTTTTTTCTCCTAAAGTTTTTTTAATTATATGGTGTAATAACTTTGCGTTTCTTCTGCAGGAGGGGTTTCTTCCTCTTTGTCGCCTTCTGAGCCTTCTACGTTGCCGCTGCCTGAATTCTTGTCAAAGTAGTCATCATTGCGAATTGTGACAATATCGCCCAATTGTGCCGTTACGGCATCACCAAGACCAACATATATGTTGTTTTGGTCACTGGCCACACCCGTAACTTTGCCAAAAATCGTCGTGGTTACGGAAGCTGCCGTTTCTCCGTCGGCAACCTTGGTGGTTACAACAATTTGGTAAGCACCGTCTTCCAACTGTTTGCCGTTTGAATCTTTTCCGTCCCATGTAAACTCGTGTGTGCCGGATGTTTTTTCGCCATTTTGCGTATATACAATGTTGCCGCTCATGTCTTTGACCACAATGCTTGAAGACAAGACATCTTTGTCAAGAGTGTATGTGGCTTTGGCCTTGGCGCCTTCCAGGGGCATAACATCGCCCAAAACCTGAACGGTCTTGCCAATATAAGAAACGGCTTGAGCTCCCAAGTTGGCTATGTTTAAAGACATTAAAGTATCTAATTTTTCATTGGTTTGGATGGCTTGCTCAACCGATGAATATTGAACCAGCTGATTGGTAAATTCTGCCGTGTCCATCGGATCCATCGGATCTTGATATTTTAATTGTGTGGTCAACAGCTGCAAAAATGTGTTCATATCTGCAGAAAGCTGTGCCGAACTCTTATTTGTTGAGCTGGTGCCGTTGGTATAATAACCTGTGATTCCGCTTATATCTGTTGTCATGGCTTTTCTCCTCTAAAGTCTATACCCTGATATTCAAGCCTTTTTCTGCCGTCCAATTTTGGTTGGCTGCTTCCGAAGTGATAATATCCGGGTTGGCTTCTTGTTCAAAAACCTTACCGATGAAACTGCGCAGCTGTTCTCCCTGCCCTTGCGCCTGATTGCCGTCATTTCTGAAGCTAAAGCTCAGGCTGTTGCCATCGGTTTCAAATCCGGCATCGTTAAATGCCTTTTCCAGAACTTGCGCATCTCTTTGCAAGGCTTCCATTGTTTCTGGACGGCTGGAAATGATATGCGCTTGTAATTTGCCATCCTTAATTTGCATCTTGATTTCAATATGACCTAAATCTTCCGGCTTGAGGCGAACTTCAATCGTATCCACCCCTTTCACGGCTGATTTGGTGATATTTACTTTTACTTGCTCTACAGCTTCTTTGCTCATGCCTTTATAAATATCTCTGAAAGATGTTTGTGTGCTTTTATCTGCCGCTTCTGCTTTGGCCGCCGCGTTGAACTCGGCACCGCTTATAACGGCATGATTTCCCATATCAGCTTTGGCTGAAACAGACTTAATATCCGTTACGGCCACGCTTTGTTGATTGTTCACAGCTTCTGCCGTGTTTTGCATATTCTGCATGGCAACGCCCGCCTGCATATTTTCTGCTTGCGTCGGAGCCGATTTTGATGCTGTTGTGGTAGTCGGCTGCGTTGTTGTTTGTGCCGGAGCATCAAGCTTGCTTTCCGTTTCTTGCAAAGCAAAACTGTTTTTTACCAATTCTTTTTGGTTGAGATAGGAAATTTTTTCCTCTTTGACATTAACAGACAATTTGACTTGCTTATCGGCCAAAGTTTCTTCTATTTTTTTGACATCTTCCAACTCAGACAAATCTATCGTTTGCGGTTCTTCCGATACAACCTCTGTTGTCTGTTTGGCTTTTGATTGCGCTTTAACAGCTGTTGCTGCCGTTTGAGAAAGCTCTCCGGCCATTTCAGCTTCCGGCAAAATTTCAGCAACGGGATTTGTTGCTGGAAGAAGTTTTTGAGACAATTCTGCCCCGCTTAAATTGATGCTTTCTTGCGTTTGCGGGGCGATCAAAGTCACATTTTGCATTTGAGACAAAAGATTTGCAGAAACCTTTTCGGGGGCAATTTGGTTGCCGTTTTCATCCAAGACCTGTATCTCTCCCGATGATATTTTATCCATTACCGTTTCCGGCGATGTTGTGAGCATATCTTGCAAGGAGACGCTTTCTTCTCCGGCGGCCGCTTCTGCCTGTTGGGAAATATTTGCCGCTTCAATCGGGGCAGCAAATGCGGCCACAACCTTGTCCGAATTGTCTTCATCTTGAGCCGATTTATCTTTCACATTTTCTTCAGCAGGGGCTGTATTTTCCTTAACCTCTGCAGAATCATCCTTTTCAGCCTTATCATCTGGCGTTTTGTCTGCTGAGGTATTTTTTTCAACCGCCTCATCTTTATATTCTGTTTTTTCTTTATATTCTGTTTTTTCCTTTACAGGCTCTTCTTGCGTCTTTTTATCTGACGCTTTTTGAATATCGGTATTTTTATCTTCGGTTTGCCCGATTGAAGAAAATTCCGGTGTATTTTTCTCCAACAAACCGGCAAAGCTCTCCGTTCCGATTGCAGGCGTGCTTATCTGAGAAACAAGTTTGCTGAACTGAGCGGTGATGCTTAATTTATTTAATTCATTAATATCCATCTTTTTTATCCCGATAAAGGTTACGTTTGCCTTATCCTTGCAAAAAGCATGCCAAAAAAAATAAGCGCACAAAAAAAAGAGATTCTTTTATTTTGGAATCTCTTTTTTCTTCATATGAATTTTCAGATTTACTTATTTTCTTCAGGCGAAACTTCTTCGTGTTCGGACAAACCGCGCGCTATGTTCATATTGATGTTTATCAAAATATCCAAACTCTCCGGCTTGGGGTTGGCCAAAATCTCCAACGTGCGCTTAAACACAAACATGGATAAATTTAAGATATTTTTTCTTAACTCTTCCGGCTGAGGAGATGTGTTATCTCCCATGGCGCTGGCAATAATGCTCCACAAACGACGGTTCTTCTCCAGCGCTTCAGACAGACTGTCGTTACTTTGTTCCCAATTTTCTTTAATTTGGTTGAGTCTGGATGCCGTTCTTATTAAGGCTCTGCTTTCAAGCTCAACCTGATTCATCCCGGAAACTTCTGTTTCGGCATATCTGTTGGTTATATTCATTCTCTCCCTCTAATTATTTATCTTTTTAAAAACTTTTTAACACAATTTAGTTAAATTATTCTTATTATATTATTAACAAGGGGGAAATATGAACAAAAAATTATTTAAAATTTTTTTGGTGTTTTTTTTGGCTTTTTCATCCGTTGCTTTTGCGCAAACAAAAAATGCATTCAACTCAAAGCAAGAGCGAGAAAGGCTTAATGTTGCCGGATTTATTGAATATCCTCCTTTCGGGACTTTTGAAAAACGCGGTAATTATTATATTTTTAATTCCGTGTTTAAAAATATTGTTTCCGAACTGGCGCAAAATGCCAATTTCGGCGTGAATTATTTTACTCCGACCAAAAAAACTTATTCCGCCTTGGTTGACGGGGTTAATCAAGGAAATTATGATTTGTTGCTCGGTGCTTATTCCAACACAAAGCTTTATGAACGCGTGGAACTGATTTTTCCCTCAATTCTTAACAACCCCGTTACCGTCATCACCCTGCAAGAAAACGCAAAAAACATTACCAATGCCGAACAGCTGAAAAACCTTAAAGGCGCGGTCTGCATTCAGGATCAGTTTACCGATTTTGTCTCTAATCAGATGAAAGGCTATAATCTGGAATATGTTGAAACTCCTTATGAAATGTTTGAAAAACTTTTCACAAAAAAAGTGGATTATTTGTTCATGACACAATATTACGGTTTGATTGAGTCCATCAAACTCGGCTTGAGAAAAAAGCTCAGCTTTTCCAAACAAAGTGTTTGGAATATGCCCATGTTTTTCGGCGTGTCAAAATTTTCAAAAAGCAGAAAAATCTTAACCCAAAAGCTTTCTTCTTATTCCAATCTGCCCCAAAATAAGGCTAAATTGGAGCAAAACCTGCATGATATTATTCGAGATTATGAAATCCAATATCAAGGTGTTGTTCCGCCAAACTTTTCCACAGAAGAATTGTCCCAATAAAATGATATCCGCTCTTGACCTTTTTTGAGAAGCGTTTACTATTTAGGTGTTTTTTTAAGGCAGAGAAAATGGTTTTACTTGTTCAACATCCCGTCAGCCCGCAGTGCCGAAAAATAAGAATCGGCATGAGCGAGAAAAAAATGCTCTTCATCCTCCGCAATGAAGAACCTTGGAATCTGTCTGCCGATGTTTATAAACTCAACCCGGCAGGCGAGCTTCCCATTTATCTTAATGACGGTATGGTCTTGTGCGGACATAATGCCATTGCCGAATATTTGGAAGAAACCAATCGCGAGATTAAACTCATGCCGGAAACGCCCAGAGAGCGTGCCGAAGTCAGACGAATCGTCGAATGGTTTGATGATAAGTTTTATCGCGAAGTGTATCGTAATATTGTTTATGAGAAAGTGCACAAACGCTTTTCCAAAGGGCTCTCTCCCGATTCAAAAATATTAAAAATCGGCTTAAATAACCTCAATTTTCACATGGAATATATTGATTGGCTCGCCGAGCAGAGAAACTATCTTGCCGGAGAAGAACTTTCTTGGGCTGATGTGGCTGCCGCTGCTCATCTTTCCGTGATTGATTATCTCGGCGATGTGCCTTGGGAGGGATATAAAAATGCCAAACTTTGGTATTCTAAAATGAAATCTCGCCCCAGCTTCAAAGATATTTTGAAAGACAATATCAAAGGTATCTTGCCGGCAAAACACTACGCTGATTTGGATTTTTAGGAATTTTGTTTATGATGAAAAAAGCCCTCCCTGTTTTGATTGTTTTTGCTTTATGCGGTTGCAGCTTGATTCCTTTTTATGATGATGAACCGCAAGGTCAGGTTATTTATCATTGGGCAAAAGAAAATACCGGCGTGCAAAAATTTTCCAAAGACCATTCCGAATGTATGAGAGAAGCAGAACCAACACGCTGGATGCCTGATATTTCCAGCTGGTTTTATTCAGAAGAGGCAAAGCTCAATATTCGTGCCGATTGGTATTCGGGAAAAGGAATTTGGGCAACATATGTGCCCTACACCGGCGCTCAGCCGCTTATTGTCAATTCTTTGCGCGATGACAGTGAAGTCAGCCCGAAAAAATATCGTCAATGCATGGAAAAAAGAGGATATTGGCATCGACGCGCCAATATCCCCGAAATCACCAATATCTATGTTTACAAGCCGCAACGTGTGTTGCAAAACAAACCCTTCAACCAAGGCGACTTATAGTTGAAGCAACAGCGAGCTTAGGGCTTGCTTCATCTCCAAAATATCAATATCTCTGCCCAGACGGTGATTGCTGCCTTTTATCCATTTAATGACAACATTTTCGCTTTTGACATGTTGCAAAATTTTCATCGGCTTGTCCGGCAAAACGTTTTTATCATCCGTGCCCTGCAACAGATATAGCGGACAAGAAATCGGCTGCACTTCTTTGAGCAACAAATTTTGCTGTGCCGTATCAAATATGCGGCCGGTGAAAATATAAGCAAAATCTTTCATCGGGAAAACAAGCCGACCCGTTTCTTTGAGCTCTTGCTTTTGCTCAGGTGTAAAAATCAATTTATCCAAGTCATCCGTAAAATCCGGGGCTGCCGCCATACCCACCACGCCTTTGACACGCGCTGGGCGTTCTCTGGCTGCAAGCAAGCTCAACCAACCTCCTAAAGAAGAGCCAACCATTATCACGGGGCCTGTAATCAGATCATCAATGATTTCCAAAATCTGATTTTTCCAGATATTAAAATCAACTTTTTCAATGTCATTTTTATCGCTTCCGTGGCCGGCTAATTCGAATCGGCAAAAGCCTAAATCATTTTCTTTACAATAAGCTTTCACCTCTTCCGGTTTTCTTCCCCAAGGGTCTGAGAAAAAGCCATGCACATAGAGAATGGTCATTTCATTGTGTGTATTGAAAGATTTTTCTTGGCTCATTTCTATTTTGGTTGTAAATTTTGCTTTAAATGTGTGATTTTTTATCATATAAAACTCCCGAATTGATTTTGAAGAGGATTTTAGAAAAAAAATGGAAAAAGGTAAAGATAAAAAACCTGTTATTTTGCAAGTGTTGCCCGAGCTTGGAACCGGCGGTGTGGAGCTTGGAACGGTGGAGGTTGCTTCCGAACTTGCCAGACGCGGAATCAAAAACTTTGTTGCCTCAAAAGGCGGCCGTATGGAACATGACCTGCACAAACTCGGCGTGCCGCATTTGACACTTAACCTCAAAAGCAAAAACCCTTTGACCATTTTGAAAAATGCCAAAAAATTGGAAGCTTATATCAAAGAAAACGACATCAACATCGTGCATGCCCGTTCGCGTGCTCCGGCTTGGAGTGCTTATTTGGCGGCAAAAAAAGCCGGCGTGCATTATATGACCACTTTTCACGGCACTTATGGCCTTGGGCTTTGGGGTTTGAAAAAAATCTATAACAAAATCATGGTGATGGGAGAGCGCGTGATTGTTATCTCTAACCATATTAAAAATCATGTTTTGAAAAATTATAAGGTTGACCCGAGCAAATTGCGCCTTATTTTCCGCTGTGTTAATTTGGAAAGATTTTCTCCTGCCGCCGTCAGCCAAGAGAGAATGATTCAAAAGGTTAAAGAATATAATATCCCCGATGATAAGCCCGTGCTGTTTTTGGGCGGACGAATCACCCGTTGGAAAGGGCAACATTTGCTCATTGAAGCCCTCTCAAAAATGAAAAATCAGGACTATTACTGCATTATTGCCGGTGATGACCAAGGGCGCGACGGCTATTTTGCTCTCCTGCGCAGTTTGGCCAAGAAATATAAACTCGGCAACAAAATCGGAATCTACGGCAAGGTTTTGGATATGCCCGCCGCCATGATGGTTTCTGACGTGGTTCTATCTACCGCCATTGAGCCCGAAGCTTTCGGCCGCATTGCCGTGGAAGGACAAGCCATGGGCAAAATTGTGATTGCGTCAAATATCGGCGGTTCGCTTGATTCCATTATTGACGGCGTGACCGGCAAACTCTATCAATATGACAGTCCGCAAGCCTTGGCTGATGCCCTCGATTGGGCTTTGTCTCTGCCTTTGAGCGAAAAGAAAAAAATTTCCGCCGCAGCGCAAAAAAATGTAAAAGAAAACTTTACCAAAGAAATAATGTGTGATAAAACCATTAAAGTTTATGAAGAGCTTTTAGCAGAAAAATAGTTTTCTGCGGTTTGACAAGGGCTTGCCATTGCCTTTGTGAAACTTTGTTTTGATAAATGGCGTGATGATTAAATATAAAAAAAAGGATATTTTAATATGGTTGCGATTAAATTGCCTGATGGCAGTAAGTTAGAGATGGAAAGCGGGGTCAATGGTTTTGACATCGCTCAGAAAATCAGTTCAAGTTTGGCTAAAGCCGCTTTGGCTATCAAAGTTAACGGAAAAACACAAGATTTAAGCACTCCTATCACTACCGACGCAACCGTGACTATCATCACCGGCAAGGATAAAGAAGGCTTGGAAATCTTGCGTCACTCTTGCTCTCACGTGATGGCTCAGGCCGTTAAAGAGCTCTGGAATGATGTTCAAGTGACTATCGGCCCGGCTATTGAAAACGGTTTTTACTATGACTTTGCTCGCAAAGAACCTTTTACAACCGATGATTTTGCCAAGATTGAAGCCAAAATGCACGAGATTGTGAAACGTGATGAAAAGCTTGAGCGCATTGTTATGCCGCGCAATGAGGCTATCAAATTTTTCAAAGACAAAGGCGAACACTACAAAGCCGAGATTATTGAAGATTTGCCGGAAGATGAAACAATTTCTCTTTATCGTCAGGGTGACTTTACCGACCTTTGCCGCGGCCCGCACGTGCCATCAACCGGCAAAATCGGCGATGCTTTCAAATTGATGAAAGTGGCCGGCGCTTATTGGCGCGGAGATTCAAGCAAAGAGATGTTGCAACGAATCTATGCCACGGCTTGGGCAAATAAAAAAGATTTGGAAGATTATCTCCATATGATGGAAGAAGCCGCCAAACGTGACCACCGCAAGCTCGGTAAAGAAATGGATTTGTTCCACTTTGAGCCGGAATATGCTCCGGGTGCCGTTTTCTGGCATGACAAAGGTTACAAAGTCTACCGCAAACTCATTGAATATATGCGCAAACGTCAAGAAAATAACGGTTATATCGAAATTTCTACCCCGCGCGTGATGGATAGATGCTTGTGGGAAATTTCCGGCCACTGGGATAAATACGGAGCACATAACTATTCCGGCCAAACCGAAGATAAAAAATGGTTCTGCATTAAACCGATGAATTGCCCCGGTGGTTTGCTCGTCTATAAACAAGGCATTAAATCTTATCGTGATTTGCCGCTGCGTATTGCAGAGTTTGGTAAGGTTAACCGTTATGAAGCCTCGGGTGCTTTGATGGGCTTGATGCGTGTTCGTGAGTTTACTCAAGATGATGCACATATTTTCTGCACGCCGGAACAAATGGAAGCTGAATGCATCACCACGTTGAAACTGATTTTGGATATTTACAAAGACTTTGGTTTCAACGATGTGAAAATTTATCTTTCGACCCGCCCGGACAGCATTTATCGAATCGGCTCCGATGAGATTTGGGATTTGTGCGAAAATGCTTTGGCTCATGCTTTGGAAAGCCATGGCTATAAATATGAAATTAACCCCGGTGAAGGTGCTTTCTACGGTCCAAAACTTGAGTTTATTTTGAAAGATGCCATCGGCCGTGAATGGCAATGCGGCACTATTCAAGTGGATATGAACTTGCCGCAACGCTTTGATATTTCTTATATCGGCGAAGATGGCGAGAAACACCAACCCGTGATGTTGCACCGTGCATTGTTTGGTTCAATCGAGCGCTTCCTTGGTATTTTGATTGAAAACCACGCCGGCAAGTTGCCGCTCTGGCTCTCGCCGGAACAAGTTGTGGTTTGCCCGATTACTTCCGATATGGATGATTATGCTGAGGAAGTGACCGATATTTTGAAAAAGAACGGACTTTATGCCAAAGCTGATTTGCGCAACGAAAAAATCAGCTACAAAATCCGTGAACATTCGGTTGCCAAAATCCCGGTTATTGCCGTGGTCGGGGCCAAAGAAAAAGAAAACAGAACCGTTACGGTGCGCCGTATCGGCTCTGACAAACAAGAGGTTGTTAAACTTGATGACTTTGTCAAAGCTTTGGTTGAAGAAGCTAAAATGCCGTCTCAAGATAAATAACTTTTGTTTAAAAATTTATAAAATAAAGCCTCCTTTTCGGAGGCTTTATTTTTCTCTTTTTATTCAGAAATAATAATATTTTAACCATTCATTGTTATCATATTTTTTATGACAATGAATCGGGGAGAAGAATTATGGCAAATTTCAATGAAAATGCTATTCGTGAAGCGGCTTATTATATTTGGAAAAACGGCGACAAAAAATATGATTGCGGTATGGATAACTGGAATGCCGCCATCAGCCAATTGCGCGCGCAAAATGCCGCTGCCGTTTTGAAGTGCGGACAACAGATGGGTACCGGCAAAACCAATGCTGCCGCTTTGTATCGCGGAATCAATTTAATCAAAAAAGGAAATATGAGATAAAAGAAGTGATATTTTTTTCAAATCTTGAAAATAATGCTGGACAAGAAAAAAAATATGCTCTATAAACTCTTTCGTGATTGATGCTCAGGTAGCTCAGTCGGTAGAGCAGAGGACTGAAAATCCTCGTGTCGGCGGTTCGATCCCGTCCCTGAGCACCATTTCAAAGCCTTGGTTTTCCAAGGCTTTTGTTGTATCCGGAACATATTGTTTTTACCGATGCTTTCAACAGGAAAGCAGATAGTAAGCACTTTAAAAAAAATTTAGAAATAACAGCTTTTATTTCTTTGTGTCTTTTCTCGTAAATATATCTAATAGCTTGAATTTTTTTAATGACATATTAAGTTTTTTTTGTTTCAATAAATCTTGAGTTTAATATTTATGAGGTTTTTGATTAAAAAGTTATGGATTCCGCATTTAAAGATTTAATCTATTTATTTTTTGTTTTCTTTCTTGTTTTTGCTAATGCATTCTTTGTTGTTTCTGAATTTGCAATTGTTAAAATCCGCCGCACCAAGCTGGAAGAGCTGGCTCACTCCGGCGACAAACGCGCCAAAACGGCTCTTAAAATCAATGCACGGTTAAACACTTTTTTGAGTGCCATTCAACTTGGCATCACCCTTGCTTCCTTGGGCTTAGGTTGGATTGGTGAACCCGCCGTTTCCCGCTTGCTGGAAGATATTTTTGCTGACTTTTTCGGCAATAACAAGATTTTGTTGCACTCGATTAGCTTTGGTGTGGCTTTTGCTTTTATCACTCTTTTGCATGTGGTTTTGGGCGAGCTGGTGCCAAAATCTTTGGCCATTCAAGATACAGAGCGCTATGTTTTGCGCATTGCCAAACCTTTGTATCTGTTCAACCAAATTTTTGCGCCCTTTATTTGGGTGTTTGATCATGTGACCAATGCTATTTTGCATTTGATGGGAACTCAAGTTTCTAACGAAAATGATGATGCTCACTCCGAAGAAGAAATTAAACTCATTATTGATGCTTCGCAAAAAGGAGGCGTGATTGATGATACCGAACGCGGTATTATTCAAAATGCCATCGATTTTTCCGAGATTTTGGCTCATGAGGTGATGATTCCCAGACAAGACATGAAATGTTTGTATAAAGGACAAACCTATGATGAGGCTCTGGAGTTTGTTAAAAACAACAACCACACACGTTTTCCGCTTTGCGATAAAGACAAAGACCATATTTTGGGTATGATTCATATTCGTGATATGCTGGAATTTAACCCGCAAAACGGAGAAAAATATGTTTTGAAAAAATTGGCACGTAAGGTTTTGTTTGTGCCGGAAAACAAATCTATCTCCGATATTTTGCACGAGATGATGAGCAAACGTATTCATATGGCCGTGGTGGTTGATGAATATGGCGGAACGGCCGGTCTGCTCTCCATGGAAGATATTTTGGAAGAGCTGGTCGGGGAGATTCAAGACGAGCATGATGAAGAAGAAGTGCCCATGAAAAAGCTCAAAGACGGAAGTTTTGAATTTGACGGGGCATATCTGATTGAAGATGCTTATGAAGATATGAGTTTGCCTTTGCCCGAATATGAAGAAAGCACCATCGGCGGCTATGTCTTCGGGTTGCTCGGACGGGTGCCCAGTGTAGGTGACAAAGCTGAAGACTTCTATTGTTCTTATGAAGTTTTGGGTGTGGATAATATGCGAATCACCCGCGTTAAAGTTTCGGTTAAATATTCTATTGAAGACAGTGAAGAATAGTTTTCTTCTGCCCTCATAAAAAAAAAGCCGCTCAAATTGAGCGGCTTTTTTTTATAAGTTTACGGCTTATGACTTCAAGTCGCGGACAACTTGCAACATTTCATCGGCAACGGTAAACGAACTAGAGTTCATGCCATAAGCTCTTTGAATGACCACCATTTTGCTGAACTCTTTTTCCACATTGGCGGTGGATTGTTCCAAGGCTTGCGGCACAAGATAATTGCCGCCGTCTTCTATCAACACGGCATTGCCGCTGGCACCGTTGGCCTCAAATAAAGTGCCGGAAATCGGGGTCAAGTTATCAGGCGCGGCAAAACTACTCAAGGCAATTTTGGCAATTTTTACCGTTTCACCATTGGTATAGAGGGCAGAAACAATTCCGTCTTCACCAATAGAAGCTTCTTTAAAAGCACCGCCTTCTTGCCCATCTTGTTTGATGTTGGTGATGCCGCTGCTTCCGGCATATTGCGTCATTTTTTCTATATTCATATTAATGGCATTGGTTGAGCCATCTGCCCAAGTGACATTGAGGTTGAAGTTGGTGGGAGAGATGACTTTTCCATCATTTGAAAATAAAACCTCAATCGGTTCGGAAGAAACGGTGGCGCCATCCATCTCAAAGGTGACGTTCCAGGCATTGTTTTTGCCTTCCACCTTATGAAAAACCATATTCATATTGGCGCCATTATCATTCGGACCATAAACCATAATGCCGTAGCTGCTGTTTTCCACACCGTCGGCCGGCACATTGGCGCCGATTTGGACTTGACTTGTCGGCGTAGCCGGTATTTTTTCGGGATAATTGAGCACAATATCTGAAATTGAGGTGCCGAAAGTTCCATCCTCGTTAGGCATGAAGCCTTGAACGCGCATACCATTGTTGGCCACCAGATAAGGCTGACCATCTGTCAGCTGAATGCGAAAGTTGCCGGCACGTGTATAATACATATCACCCGAATAACTGTCTCGCACATTGAAAAAAGCATTGCTGTTGCCGTTGATGGCTACATCAAAGTTGCTGTTGGAGGCCACAACCTGCCCTTGCGAGGTGATAAGGGTTCTGTCATAATAGCCGACGCCTTGCGTGTCCACACGTGTTGACTGCAGACCGCTTGCGGCATTGCCTTTGACCACGGGAATTGAGCCCAACATGGTATAAAACATGGTTTCGCTTGATTTATAGCCCACCGTGTTGATATTGGCAATGTTGGTGCTCACGGTTTCCAGCGCATGTGACTGGGAGTCCATCCCGGTGACTGACGGGGTAAAAATACTCAGCGCCATTTTTCTTCTCCTCTAAAATCTTTTAACCTTTATATGCAAAATGTATGCCAAAATCAAATCTTGTTTTAGTTGTTTTGGCATGCAAGCCTCAACCGCATTTTTAAAAACAATAAAGATATACACAATTTTGCCCGTTTTTTAACAAAAATTGCCCATTTTTTGCTTTTTTTTGCGTTTTTTTGATTATTTTTATTGTATTTTACATAAATTGGCGGTATGTATTGTTTTGAATTTTTTGTGTTAACAATAGAGAGAAATAAGAAAATGGCTAACCCATTGGATACTAAAGTTATCAGCAAATTGGCTGAAATTCTTGATAAAAGTAATTTAACCGAACTTGAATATGAAGATGAAACTTGCAGAATTTGCCTGACCAGAGAGGTCAACGTTGCCCCTGTTGCAGCTCCTGCTTTTGCACCCATGCCGCAAGCTTTGCCCGTTGCCGCTCCGGCCGCTGCTCCCGCACCTGCTGCCGAAACACCTGCTCCGGCTGCCGCTGATCAAGACTTTTCAAAACATCCGGGTGCTGTTAAATCTCCGATGGTCGGCGTGGTTTATTTGTCTGCCGATCCTAACTCTCCAAACTATGTTAAAGTTGGTGACTCTGTGGCCGAAGGTGACACCGTTTGCTTGATTGAAGCCATGAAGACTTTCAACCCCGTTAAAGCTCATAAAGCCGGCAAAGTTACCAATATTTTGGTTGATACCGGCGACCCGGTTGAATATGGCGAACCTTTGGTTATTATTGAATAAGTCATCCCGCCAACTTTAAGGATTTTAATATGTTTGAAAAAGTTTTGATTGCTAACCGTGGTGAAGTTGCTTTGCGTATTCATCGTGCTTGCCGCGAGATGGGAATCCGCACCGTAGCCGTCCACTCCGAGGCCGATGCCGACGCCATGCACGTGCGCTTGGCTGACGAGGCCGTTTGTATTGGTCCGGCTCGTTCCACCGACTCATATCTGAATATGTCGGCAATTATTTCCGCCGCACATATTACCGGGGCTGACGCTATCCATCCCGGTTTCGGCTTCTTGTCCGAAAGTGCAGATTTTGCCGAGATGGTTGAAGAACACGGAATCACTTTCATCGGCCCAAGACCCGAAATTATGCGCATGATGGGTGATAAAATCACCGCACGTGAAGCTTCCATCAAAGCCGGATTGCCCGTTGTGCCGGGATCTCCTGCTTTGGAAAGTGTGGAACACGCCATTGAATGGGCTCACAAAATCGGCTATCCCGTGATTGTTAAAGCCAAAGACGGCGGCGGCGGTAAGGGTATGAAAACCGCTTTCAACGACGAGGAAATGAAAGAAGCTTATACCATGGCTAAAGCCGAAGCTAAAAACGCTTTCACCAGCGATGTGGTTTATATGGAAAAATATTTGCAAAAACCACGTCATATTGAAATGCAGGTTTTGGCCGATAACTATGGTCATGTGGTGCATTTGGGTGAACGTGATTGTTCCATCCAACGCAACCACCAAAAGGTGATTGAGGAAACCCCTTCCCCGGCTTTGAACCAAAAACAACGTGAAGAAATCGGCGAGATTGCACGTCACGCTGCCGAAGTTTTGGGTTATAATAACGCCGGAACTATGGAGTTTTTGTATGAAGACGGTAAATTCTATTTCTTGGAAATGAACACCCGTTTGCAAGTGGAACACCCCATTACCGAGGCTATCAGCGGTATTGATATCGTTAAAGAGCAAATCCGCATTGCCAGCGGCGCCGAACTGGGTTATAGCCAAAAAGACATTCAGTTCAGCGGACACGCCATTGAATGCCGAATCAACGCCGAAGACCCTGAAACTTTTGCACCTTGGCCCGGCAAGATTACCGAATGGCATGCCCCGGGCGGTTTGGGCGTGCGCGTTGATTCTGAAATTTATTCAGGATACAGAATTCCGCCTTATTATGACAGCATGATTGCCAAGCTCATTGTGCACGGCAAAACACGTAATGCTGCTTTGATGCGCTTGCGTCGTGCTTTGGAAGAGTTTGTGATTGAGGGGGTGAAAACCACTATTCCGCTGCACCAAGAAATTATATCTCAGCCGGAGTTTATTGACGGCCAATATAATATTCACTGGTTGGAAAAATTTATGGCCTCAAAACACAAGGCATAAATTGCGCCGAGAAAGACAAAAAACCTCTTCTGAAAATGAAGAGGTTTTTTTGTGAAAAATTAAGCATATTAACCAAACATTAACCTGAAATATGGTAGTTTTAAAGACGGATGAAAAGGTTTGAGTAAAAAAGCACATCCAAAGTATTGTAATATATCAAAAAGTAGTTGGTGGATATGTCAGAAATAAGTTTAACAGCGTCCATGCGCAGCAATTTGTTAAGCTTGCAACAAATAGCAAAGTTGCAAGACAGCACGCAATTACGCTTATCCACCGGCTTAAAAGTCAATTCCGCCATAGATAATCCCAGTTCTTATTATACTGCCAGCTCGCTTAATAACCGAGCCGAGGATTTGTCAGCATTGCTTGATTCGATGGGACAATCGGTGCAGACCATTAAAGCTGCAACCGAGGGGATTGAGAAAGCAGAAGAGCTTTTAGCCATTGCGCAAGCCACGGCCAACTCGGCTTTGGAAGATATAAAAATTCCCGAAAAAAGCTATTTTGAAAGCCTGGTCGGAGAAAACGGCGCGGTTGTCAGCAGCAAAGAAGAATTGTTAAACGCCGTCAATGCCGGCAAAGAAGAAATATGCATCTATGGTGAGATTGATATGGGTGACCAAACCATCACCTTAACCGACAATCAGAAACTGGTTGGTATTGGTTATTATGGCAAATTTGACTCTGACACCGATAAATTTTCTTCTCTCAAATTTGAATATGAAGGTATTGAAGGAAGAAACTTTATTTTTTCTGCTAAGAGCAACAATGTCATTTCAGATTTATCAATAAATGTGAATTCCTTAAACAACCAATTCTGCAGCGCTATTGCTTTTGATAATGCTACAAATGCAATCATTCAAAATATAGATATTCAAGCTAACACAACAGCTTTATCTATAGCTACTTCAACCAATATAAAATTAGATGGAAAAAACTTTTTTAATCTTTACGAAAAAGATACTATATATGCCATTGATTCAAACTCTTCAACTTTTGATATCTATGGGGAAACTACAATCAAGAATATTGGTCCGTCATATAATTATGGATTGTGTAGCGGAGGCCAAACCGGCCAAATCAATATTTATGGCAAGATGAATATTCATAGCGAAGGAAGAAATTCTTTTAATGTGGCTCTCGGAGAAGGAAAAATCAATTTTAAATCCGGTTCAGAGCTTAATATGCAAGGTTTTCTTTTTGTTGCAGAAACACAAACGACCGCCCCCGGAATAATGACTTTTGAAGCCGGAGCAAAGTTGAATTATCAAAATCAAGGAAGTTTTCTCGCTTCTAATGAAATAGCGGTTACAGGAAATATGGGCTCAGGTGGACATATAAATATCACTGCAAATTATATCCGTCAAAATTTAACTGATTTCACCGAAACGGATTATAAATGGGAAGAAATTGATTTTGAGGGCGACAATAGCGGTGCCAAAGGCAAAGTAGAAGATAAATATAATTCAAGTTTCAACAAAACTTTGTCGCAATATGATAGTTTGATTAAAGATAGTTCTTATAAAGGCGTGAACTTGCTTCAAGCCGATGATTTGAAAGTGATTTTTAATGAAAACAGAAGTTCAACCTTAGAGGTGAGCGGCGTGGATTTGAGCTCCGATAAAATCGGTATGATGACGGCTGATTGGTTAACCGCTGAAGATGTGCAAAAAACCATAGAACAATTATCTAACGCCAAAAACGCCCTGCGTTCGGCCTCAACCAAGCTCGGCAACTATTATTCCATCATCACCGAGCGCGAGACTTTTACCGATAATTTGATTAATGTGCTGGAAGAAGGTGCGGATAAGCTCACGCTTGCTGATATGAATGAAGAGAGTGCCAATATGCTCTCCCTGCAAACGCAACAACAACTGGCGATTAATTCTTTAAGCCTTGCATCACAGGCCAGCCAAGCTGTCCTGAGATTGTTCTAAAAAATCGTCTAACTGGGAACTAGAGTATTGGACACAAAAAAAGCTCTACAGCTGCAGAGCTTTTTTTGTTTTGCTTTATTTCTTGCCGGCGGGCTTGACCGGGGCATTGACTTTGTTTTGCAAATCTTTA
>CALXWB010000007.1 GCA_944392225.1 uncultured Alphaproteobacteria bacterium
ATAAACGTTGCGGAAACCAATTCTTGGAAAACCGCGGGTGATATAGTGGCAGAGGAGCAGCAAAAACAAGAGCAAGAGAAGGCGGCGCAGGCAGAAAAAGAGGCAGAAGAGCAAGCCAACCGCGAGGTTTATCAAAAGCAATATAACAATGCTTTGTCGCAATATGATTCTTTGATTAAAGATAGTTCTTATAAAGGTATCAATCTTCTTCAAGCCGATGATTTGAAAGTGATTTTTAATGAAAACAGAAGTTCAACCTTAGAGGTGAGCGGTGTAGATTTATCATCCGATAAAATCGGTATGATGACCGCCGATTGGACCAAGGCCAAAGACGTGCAGACAAGTCTTGACCAGATTATCAATGCCAAAAACACCTTGCGTTCTGCCTCAACTAAACTCGGTAACTATTATTCGATTATTACCGAGAGAGAAACTTTCACAGATAATTTGATTAATGTGCTGGAAGAAGGTGCGGACAAATTAACATTGGCTGATATGAATGAAGAGTCTGCCAATATGCTCTCCTTGCAAACCCAACAACAACTGGCTATCAATTCATTAAGCCTCGCCTCGCAAGCCAGCCAAGCCGTTCTCCGCCTCTTCTAAGCACATACCTTCCGCCAAAAACATAGACAGCATCGCAGCTTCAAGGCACCGCCGGACAGGCAATCAAACCGATGCGATCAAACGCGCTGCGTTTGTTCTAGGCACTTTCACCACGCCAAGGACATGAGTAGCATCGCGGTTTCTAGCCCCAGACAGCGCGGCAGCCAATTAGGGCGATCGAACGCGCTGCGTTCGCGCTAAATTGCTCTAGTTCCCCGTTATATGAGCTTTTATAAAAAGGTCGTTATGTGAGGAAAATAATAAGATTTAAGGAAAATTGTGAGCGAGCGTACATAGAGGTACGTGACCGAACAATTTATCCGCAAAATCTGTATTAGTTTCCCACAGAACGACCTTTTTTAATCTTTGCCGATATTCATATTCCTATTAATATACACACACAAGATAATGCCGAAAGAAGACATAACGGAAAGCATCACGGTGCCGCCGTAAGAAATAAGCGGCAACGGAATTCCCACCACGGGGAGCATACCCAGCACCATGGAAATGTTGATAAAGATATAAAGGAAGTAGTTGCAAGCCAAACCAATGGCAACCAGTTTGCCGAAATAGCTATTGCTCTTCATGGCAAAAGAATAAGTATAAGCAATAATCAGCAGGTTGACCAAAACCACAAACACGGCGCCGACCATACCAAACTCTTCTGAAAGCATGGTGAAAATAAAGTCGGTATGTTTTTCCGGCAAAAAGTTGAGATGGCTTTGCGTGCCTTTCAAAAAGCCTTTGCCGAACACGCCGCCCGAGCCAAGCGCAATTTTAGATTGAATGATATGATATCCGGCGCCCAAGGGGTCACGTTCCGGGTCAAGAAAAGTGAGGATTCGGTTTTTTTGATATCCGTGCAAAAACTGCCAAGCAATCGGCAAAGAGAGCAAGCCGGCCAAGATCACAACGCCAAACTTCCAGAGCTGCACACCCACCACAAAAAAGATCATGCCGGCAGTAAAAAGCAGCATCAAAGCAGTGCCCAAGTCGGGTTGAATCATCACCAAGAAGGCCGGAACCAGCGTCATCAATGCCGGCGGAATAATACCTCTGATGCTTTCAATGGTTTGCAAAGAAGAAGTATGAAAATAGCGTGCCAGAGCCAAAACGAGGGCAATTTTCATCAATTCAGACGGTTGGATTTTAATGATTCCCAAATTAATCCAACGTTGCGCCCCCATGCCGATATGGCCTTCCACTTCCACCACAATCAGCAAGAAAAGAGAGGCAAAATAAAACAAATAAGCATAGCGCATAAACCATCTGATATCCATCATAGCCAAGGCAATCATCAAGCAAAAGCCAAAAGCAAAACGCACCAAATGGTTCAAGGCCCAAGGGCTCCAACTGCCGTTTGCGGCAGAATAAAGCATCACCACACCGGTTGCTGCCATCAGAGAAATCAGCAAAATATACATAAAGTTCAAGTTAAAGAACTTTTCTGTCAGGCTCATGGATTGTGTTTTAATTGTGGTTTCATAAAACTTATACATATTTTCCTCTTATTCTGACGGAATCACATCTTTTTTCAAGCTCAGCGGCGTGAGCGTTTTTTCCGGCGATGGGTTATAAAGAGAAGTATCAAGCTTCACGGCCTCCAGCAAAATTTTGCTGGCAATCGGCGCCGCAGCCTTGGAACCGCCGCCGCCATGCTCCACCAAAACCGCCACGGCATATTTAGGGTTATCCGCCGGAGCATAGCCGACAAACACACCATGGTCACGATATTTCCAGGGCAGTTCATCTTGTTTCAAGATTCGGGTTTGGCGTTCTTTCATGGTAATGCGACGCACTTGTGTTGAGCCGGTTTTGCCCGCCATTTTGATTCCGTGATAGTCAAAACGAGAACCGTAAGCCGTTGCTCCGGGCACATTAACCACCTCAAACATTCCCTCTTTCACCATATCAATATAGGCAGAGTGAACCTTGATTTTGTTGATATGCGATTTTTCATCACTGGTCAGTTTGGTAAACGTGGGTTTAACCTCATAGCCGCCGTTAGCCACACGTGCCACCATGGTGGCCAGCTGCAAAGGCGTGGTCAAAATATAACCTTGCCCAATGCCGGAAATCAGGCTTTCGCCTTGTTGCCAAGGCTCGCCGAAACGTTTGAGTTTCCAGGCCTTGTCAGGAATAAGCCCGGCTTTTTCGTTTTCCAGACCGACATTAATTTTGCTGCCCAAACCAAAACGGCGCGCCATATCGGCAAGTTTTTCGATTCCCAAGCGCAAAGCCGTTTCATAAAAGAAAATATCGCAAGAATGTTTTAAGGCTTCAATCACGTTCAAATACCCATGGCCGATACGTTTCCAACAGTGGAAAGTATGTGTGCCCAAGGTCATTTTGGCAGCGCAGAAAAAGCGGGTATCCGGCTTGATTGTGCCGGATTCGAGAGCTGCCAGCGCGGTGATGATTTTGAAAGTTGACCCCGGAGAATATTGCCCGGAAATGGCCTTATTGCTCAACGGCTTTTTCTCGTTGGAAAGGAGTTCTTTCCACTCGGCATTAGAGATTCCCTTAGAAAAAGCATTGGGGTCAAAGGAAGGCGCGGAAACAAAAGCCAAAATTTCACCGCTGTGCACATCAAGCAAAATCGCGGCTCCGCTCTGGTCTTGTTCGGCAAACAAGTCATAAGCTTTTTCTTGCAAGCGGGCATCAATGGTCAGGTCAACGCGCTCACCGGGGATTCCCTCGTTTTTCTCAATTTCTTTCATCACGCGGCCATAAGCATTGACCTCGGATTTAAGGTTGCCGCCCTTGCCGCGCAATTTTTTCTCGAACAATTTTTCAATTCCCGATTTACCGATTTTAAAATCAGGCACTTCAAGCAACGGATCATCTTTTTCATCTTTATCGGAAACAGCGGCCACATACCCCAAAACATGAGCCATTTTTTCGCCATAAGGATAATATCTGGACAAGCCTTCATCAATAATCACACCGGGCAAATCCGGCGCATTGAGCTGGATTTTTGAAACCTCTTCCCAGGTCAGATTATCTTTAATTTTGATTGGCACAAAGCTCTTATTGGCTTTCAAATCTTTTTTAATGCGTTTTTCTTCAGCCTCGCTGAGGGGCATAATTTTTTTGAAAGCATCCAGCGTTTGTTGCAAATTTGGGGTTTGTTCCGCCACAATAAGTGCTTGAAAATTTTGTTGATTGGTTGCAATCACCACGCCGTTTCTGTCATAAATCAAACCACGAGGAGGCACGAGCAAGCGTGTGGAAATTCGGTTCTCATCAGCCAAAGTTTTATACTTATCAGCTTGATAAACCTGCAAATAATATAGGCGCAAGATGATGCACATCAAGAGCACAAATTTGCCCACGGCCACAATCAAAGAGCGGTTGATTAAAACTTTTCCTTTATCATTATCCCGATTCATATCACACCTCGTCTTGAATCAGATAATTTTGCACAAAGGCATTAAGAAGCGACAAAACGGGATAAGCCGCCACCGAGAAAAGATAACTGAAAGCCACCTGTGCAAAAGGTAAAAACTGCCCATAATAAATGGAAACCATCAACCATTTGGTCAACATAGTCAGCAAACAAACAATGGCAAAGCCATACCATGTCACAATAAAAGGTTTGCCGTTAAAAAAGCGGCCGAAATTGAGCAACAAAATATAGAGCACCAACAAAGAAAGGATATTTGTTCCCATGGGCACGGAGCTCAACACATCTTCAATCAAGCCCAAGAAATAAACCGAAAACAGGTTAAAAATATCGGGTCTGTGAATAATCCAATAATAAACGCAGACAAAAGCCACCGCCGGTCTGATATTTTCAGACAAGAAAAAATCTAAAGGCACATAAGACAAAAAAATCAACAGCAAAGAAAAAATAAACGGGATTAGCCTCTGGAAATAACTTTTCACATTTTCGGTCATTTCCTCGCGGATCAGATTTCTATCAGCCATGGAGTTGAACTTATTGCTGCTCATCGTTAATGATTCCCTCAAGTCCATAATCCACAATCCGAACATATTCCAAGCTATCCAAATTGCTATAAGGTTTAATGGTCACATTATTTTTATCAATTGCAGCCACTTTGCCAACGGGCAACCCGGCAGGAAACACGCCGGCCACGCCGGAAGTAACGATTCTGTCTCCGATATTGAGTTCGGCATCAAGCGGAATAAAAATCATTTTGGGGATAGAAGTATTATCTCCGGCCAAAATACCTCTGACTCTGTTTTTCTCCACCATCACGGGCACGCGAGAGTTGATATCGGTAATGAGCAAAATTTTAGAATACATATTACCAACCTTATCCACTCTGCCGACAACACCTCTGTCGCTCAAAACAACCTGCCCTTTTTTCACGGCATCTCCATTGCCGGTATAAGCAATCACGGAGTGAGAAAAAGCATCTCCCTCTTCAGCAATGATTCTGGCGGTCACAAACTTGGCCTCCGGCGGAGCAACATAATTCAGCAAACTGCCGAGGAGCTTATTTTCCACCTCCAAGACCTTCATTTTATCATACATATTGAGGAGTTTTTTGTTTTCTTCTTTCAGGTTTTGATTGTCTTTATAAACTTCTTTAATCTCGCCGAAATAATCATACACGCCGGCCACCAAGCGTGCCGGAACCACCAAAAAATCGACCATAGGGCTGATCATATCCGTTGCCACGGAAGAAGTTTTTTCAATAATCAAACTTTCGGTTTTGTTCAAGAGCATCATGGCAAAAGCAGAAATGACCAAAATCACGATAGCAAATTTTTTGGCCAAAATGCGAATATAGCTCAAGTGAATAAATAAACTTCTGCGCCTTTTCATAGCTCACTCATCAAACAAAACAAAAAAACAATAAAGGTCCGCCCGATTGTCCAAGAGAAAAACTCACAGACAAAATAAGAACGAACCTTTATCCGACAAAAATTAATACATTGTAGACAAGACAGACTTAAACTTGTCAATATTATCCAATGATTTTCCTGTTCCTTTAACCACGCAAGCCAAGGGCTCTTCGGCAATGGAAACCGGCAACCCGGTAGCGTTGCGCAAAACCTGATCCAAATTGGTGAGCAATGCACCGCCGCCGGTCAAGACAATACCTTTATCAACAATATCAGCGGCCAATTCCGGAGCCGTGTGTTCCAGAGCCACTTTAACGGCTTCCACAATCTGAGCCACGGGTTCATTCAAACTTTCGGCCACTTGGCGTTCGGTAATGATAATCTCTTTTGGCACACCGTTCATCAAATCGCGACCTTTAATCTCAATGGTGCGACCTTCACCGTTTTCGGGAGCGCAGGCAGAGCCGATTTCTTTTTTGATTTTTTCGGCACTGCTCTCACCAACGAGCAAGTTATGATTGCGACGAATATAAGAAATAATGGCACTATCCATTTTATCACCGCCGACGCGAACAGAGCGAGCATAAACAATACCGCCCAAAGACAAAACGGCCACTTCGGTTGTTCCGCCGCCGATATCAACGACCATACTTCCGGTTGGTTCGGTCACAGGCAAATCAGCACCGATAGCGGCAGCCATGGGTTCTTCAATCAACCAAACTTTACGGGCACCTGCAGCTTCGGCCGATTCCTGAATGGCACGGCGTTCGACTGCGGTTGAGCCGGAAGGCACGCAAACCACCACCAGAGGAGAAACAAAAGTGCGACGATTATGCACCTTGCGGATGAAATATTTAATCATTTCTTCGGCAATTTCAAAATCGGCAATAACGCCATCGCGCAAAGGACGAATGGCATGAATATTTCCCGGTGTTCTGCCAAGCATTTGCTTAGCTTCGTTACCAACGGCCAAGACCTGTTTTTTACCGCGATATTCTTCAATTGCCACCACGGAAGGCTCATTAAGGACAATACCTTTGCCTTTAACATAGACCAAGGTATTGGCTGTTCCGAGGTCAATTGCCATATCGGCAGATAACCAACCCATTAAGTTTGCAAACATTAACAACCTCTCTTAATTTAACATTTAATTTTATTATTTTAGTTTTATAACCATAGATTATTTAGTGCAACAATTATAATCTTTTTTTAACATCATTTATTATATGCAATTGTCCGCTATAACATTTTTCGACATAAACATCGGCTCTCAATTTATGCGTAAACCAAGTTCTTTGTCTTTTGGCATATTGTCTGGTTCTAAGTTTTGCCATCATAATGGCGTTATCCAAAGACACTTCACCTTTAATAAAGCGCATGAGTTCGGGCACGCCCACGGCTTTCATTGCGGGCAGATTTTCATCAAGTCTTCTTTCTGCCAAGTGCACGACCTCGGCCAAAACGCCTTTTTGGATCATATGGTCAAAGCGCTCAAAGCACCGATCATCAAGTTCTCTTTTCAAAGGCATCAGTTCCGTCACGGTAAAATGGGCCTCGGGCAAAACTTTAATCATGCCTTTTTTAAACCACTCAGAAATCGGGATTCCTGTTTGCAAATAGACCTCGCAGGCTTTTGTCACACGGCCCAAATCGCTTGACGGAAGCTTGGCTGCCGTTTCGGGGTCAAACTCTTTAAGCTGAGCATGCAAATTGCGCAAGCCGTTTTCGCGGCACCATTTCCGCACATGTTCTCTGATATTGGGGTCAATTTCCGGGATTGGCGTTGTTCCTTTGATTAAATAATCAATATACATGCCGGTTCCGCCCACCACAATCGGGAGCTTGCCATTTTCCCAGCAGTTTTTGATTTCTTCTGCAGCTTTGTTCACCCAATCAACCACGGTAGCGTTATAAGCCGCATCATAAATTCCGTAAAGCTTGTGCGGTGCTTTGGCTTTGTCGGCTTCCGTCGGTGCGGCGGAGATAATGGGAATATCTTTATAAGTCTGCATTGAATCGGCATTAATGACCACGCCGTCGCAATCCTGAGCCAAATCCAAAGCCAGAGCCGATTTTCCCGAAGCGGTCAATCCTGCAATTATAAGAACCCGATGAGATGCATCAAACATATTTTTATTCCCTTAATCAAATTACATTTTGCGGCAGATGGCGTTTTCCACCAATTGAGCACATAAGTCATCATAAGAAATACCGCGATATTTTGCCTGTTCCGGCACCAAAGAAAGCGGGGTCATACCGGGAGCGGTATTAATTTCGAGTAAGACCACGCCGTCCTTTTCATTATAACGAAAATCGCATCTTGAAACCATATTGCAGCCCAATCTGGCGTGCAGTTTTTCGGCATAAGCCATACAAGTATTAGTCGCTTCATCGGGGATTTCAGCCGGCAAAATATGATAGGTCACGCCTTGTGTATATTTTGCGCCATAATCATAGAAATCATTATCGGTTTTGAGCTCGGTCACGGCCAAAGCTTTTCCGGCCCAAACGGCGCAAGTCAACTCACGTCCGGGGATATAATCCTCAATCATAATTTCTCGGTTTTCATCTTCATAAGAAACATTTTTAACATCATCTTCATTTTCCACAATAAAGACCCCGACGCTAGAGCCGTCACAAACAGGTTTCACCACATAAGGAAAGCTGAGTTGAGTTCCCTCTTTTTTATATTCGGCAAAAGTTTTAACCTCACTGTCAGCCACGCGGATATCGCAACCTCTGCAAACCATTTTGGTTATAGCCTTATCCATACCCACGGCAGAAGCCTTCAAATCAGAATGTGTATAAGGGATTTGCAAATAGTCAAACACGCCCTGAATTTCGCCGTCTTCGCCCCAGTTTCCGTGCAGAGCATTAAAAATCACATCGGGTTTATTTTTACGAATTTCATCAAAAAGCTCAAAAATATTGTTCAACACGAAAGGATAAGCCTTATATCCTTTTCTGTTCAAAGCCTCGACCGCGCCTTCACCGCTGACAATGCTGACATCTCTTTCGGCGGAAAGACCGCCCATCAAAACCAAAACCTTTTTATTCATTTTTAATCTTGTCCTTTTGCACAAATTTCTTTATAGAATGAATTTTAATGATAACATAGCTCAAAAGTTTTGAATTTTTATTAAAAAAATAAGGAAAATTATGAAAAAAATATACATAGCGGCACTATTTTTGCTTTTTTCCACAACCATTGCGAGAGCAAAAACCGTTGAACACGATTTTACCGCCATTTTAGGGGTGTTTAATGCCAGCGACACCAAGTTTACTTATGCTCTAACGCCCTCAGATTATGCCATCCGCTCCGAGGTCAAGACCGCGGGCTTGTTTGACACGCTTTATCCGTTCAAAGCTGTTTATTCCACCACCGGCAACATCAAAGACAAAGACTTTGAAACCACCAGCTATAAATATCACTCGCAATCACGCTTTACCAAGCGCACCAAAGAGCTTGTTTATAATGACAAAGGCGAGCCCATATATCGCTTAAGCTCCAAAAATGACAAGAAAAAAAAGGTTGAAATCACCCCGGATATCAATAACAAAGACACCACTGATTTGCAAACCGTTTTTGCCAAACTTGCCAAGCAATATAATGAGCTCAAGTTTTGCGATTCGCGCATGGAAGTTTTTGACGGCAAACGTCGTTTTGATGTCATTTTCAAAGATGAGGGCCAAGACGAGCTACCCCCGCACGAGCTATCACCTTTTGCCGGTCCGGCCGCCAAATGCTCCATGTATATTGACAAACTCAACTCAAAAGATGATGATCTGATGTGGGAGCTCACCTCCAAACACCCGGTTTATTTCTGGATTATGGAAGACAAAGAAACAAACATGCCGTTCATTGCCCGCGTTTTGGTAGAAGACACGCCTTTGGGCAGATTGGATGTTTATACAAAAAATATTACCGTTAAGGACAAATAAAATGTTAGAAAAAGCAGAATTACTTTTGCCGGCCGGTTCACTGGTCAAGTTAAAAACCGCAATTTTATATGGCGCCGATGCCGTTTATGCCGGCACGCCGGATATGTGCCTGCGCGCGCAATCCAAGTTCACGATGGAAGAGTTAAAAGAAGGCATTGAGTTTGTCCATGCCCATGGCAAAAAAATTTATCTGACCTTAAATTTGTTCATGCACAACCGCGATGTTGAAAAACTCCCCACCTTTGTTGAAACGTTGAGACACTTGCGTCCTGATGGTGTTTTGATTGCCGATCCCGGTGTTTTTCAATATGTGAAGGATAATGCGCCCGAGCTCAACTTGTTTGTTTCTACCCAGGCCAATATCTGCTCTTGGCTGGCGGTTAAGTTTTGGCAAAATCAAGGGGCAAAATTGTGCGTTTTAGGGCGTGAAGTCACCTTTGAAGAGATGAAAGAAATCAGAAAAAAATGCCCCGATATTTTGCTTGAATGCTTCATGCACGGCGCCATGTGCATGTCCTATTCCGGCCGTTGCTTAATCTCCAACTATTTGGCCGACCGCTCCGCCAATCAAGGAAAATGCGCGCACTGCTGCCGCTGGCACTATAAACTGCACTTGCGCTTGAAAGACGGCAGCATCAAAGAGCTGGTGATAGATGAACACAACAAAGACAGTTTTGAATTTTTGCTGGAAGAAGAGTTCCGCCCCGGCGAATATTATGAGGTGATGGAAGACGAGCACGGCGGCTATATGCTCAACTCCAAAGATATGTGCCTGATGCCGCGCCTGCCTGACTTGCTGAGCATTGGCATGGATTCGCTCAAAGTTGAGGGAAGAAATAAGACCGAATATTATGCCGCCACGGTTGCCAGAACATATCGTCAAGCCATAGATGATTGGTATGCCTCACCCGATACTTGGGATTATAACAAATATATGCCGGATTTATACACGCTGCAAAACCGCGGCTATTGCTTGGGCTTTCATGACGGCAAGCTCACCAACATCAGCCAAAATTATGAATATACACGCACCTTGGGCGATTGGCTTTTTGCCGGCTCCATTGTTGAGTGGCAGGGAGATGATGCCGTTTTTGAAATCAGAAATTATATCAATTCGGGTGAAGAAATTGAGTTCTTAATTCCCGGCTCATTAGAAAATATCAAACTCAAGCTTGCTGAATTTGAAGACGCCGCAAGTGGCGAAATCACCGCAAAAGTTTCTGCCGGCCAAGGTAAAAAAATAAGGATAAAACCTCAAAGTTGGAACCGCCCCATAGAAGAAATCCAAAAGCTCTTGCCGCAATATGTCATTGCCCGCAAATTTGCGCCGTTAACGGGAGAAAACGGGGAAATGCTCCAACACAAAAAGCAAGAGTTTGATATTTTGTGTCATGAAAAATAAGTCCGTATAAAAAAAGCGCAACAAATTGCGCTTTTTTTATACTCTTTTGAAAACTCCGTCTTCAATCGGCGGCAAAAAGCTGCTGATTCGCCCGACCACAAACTCCACCTTATCTACACGCGAGAAAGGTGACCCGTTTTGGCAGGCAATAATCATGGCATCAATTTTTTCTTCTTCACCACGCATGGAAATCTCAACCGAGCCATCGGCTTCATTATGCACCCAGCCGGAGATACCGCCGATTTCGTGAGCCGTATTAATCGCCCAATAGCGAAAGCCCACACCCTGCACGCGGCCTTTGATTTTGATGAGAACTTCTTTAATCATGCCGCGTCAGATTGCAAAAATTTTTCAATCTCGATCAAATCAGCTTTAGCTTTGGCACGGCTTTCTTCGGCATCTTTAATTTTGCCCCATTTTTCGGCCTGCCAAATCTCTTCCAAATAAGCGGCCTGATAAGCTTCTTCAGCCGTAATTTTGCCTTTAACCAAAGCAGCGGCCAAAATCACCGAGCGCATATCCAAGGCAGCCTTGTAAAAAGCAATCAACTCTTTGTCGGAAAATGTTTCCAAATAGCGTTTGAGGGCCACGCCGAATTTTTCTTCTTGGTTTGGCACCTCTAAAGATTTAGATGTTTTAAGTTCGGTATGGAGTTCATGTCCGATCCAATGCAAAACCGGAAACCAATATTTGTTCTGGCGTTCGGCGAGTCCGGGATTATCATTCCAAAACAAAACCACATCGGTCTGAGCAAATTCACACATTTTATCAATAATTTCCTGCTTGTTCAGCGAGGCATCTTTCAAAGCTGCTTTCAAATCTTCTGCAACCATACTCACATTCCTCCTTTAAACATATTCCACATATCTTTAGCTGTGTTTTTCAAATCTTTGATTCCCTGATTAATCTCTTTCTTGGTGTCCTGATAAGCGTCGCGGGTTGTTGCCGCCACGCCGGTCGGTTTGGGAAACATGGTGGCAAAAGGCGTGCCCTGCAAAGCCGTATAGCATGGCGAACCATCGGGGTTAATAATGAGTTTTTCACCCAAATAAGCCGTGCCGCCGGTAGCAATCACACCAATCACGGCTTTCATTGTTTCCTTATTATCCAAGCGAATGGTCGGATTTTCCACCGTTCCGCTGATTTTTAAGAAAGAAGACAAAGCCTGCGCAATATTGGTGTCCACCACTTTACCCGAGAAAGGTTGCAAGGTAAAACTGATTTTATCATTCACAAGGTTCACATAACCATCGCTGACCAAAGTCATTTGCGCCGCATTCATCGCAATACCATTCGGGAAAGTAGCGCGGCCATTGGCAAAATCGGTGCGGATAACGGCACAGCGCACATCCATATTCATGGTCTTTTGTTTCAAATGCAAAGCATCGAGCACTTGAGATAAGAAATTGCCGGTAAAGAAGCTCAAATTACCGGTCTGAATAACCGATTTGTCAAGGATAACAGCCGTCTGTCCTTTGAGGTTTTCAAACACTTGGCGATAAGTATTACCTGAGCTTTGCAAGTTAATATAAACGGTTGTGTCACCGCCGCTCTTGATACCGAAATCGTTGCTGCCGATAACCTGAAATTCTTTATGCAGATTTTGCAATTTCAAGTTTTTGCTATTGGCGAGCAAGCTCAAACTTTTGGCATTGGCATTGACTTTAAGCTCAGACATAATCTGCCCGCCGTTAAAAGTCAGGTTCAGCGGTTTAATGTCCAAAATGCCGTTTTTAAGCGAGCCTTTAACCACCACATTTTGCATGGAAAGACCGCTGTCCACAATCAAGTTGCCGACTGATAAGTCAAACACCGCATTAACCGTTTTCAACACCTCATAAGGAATAGGCTCGGCCGGAATATAGTTTGCGGCCTGAGCAGAATTAATCAAATTCAAGCTCGGCAAGATGAAGGCTTGCTGTTGCGGCATAAACTTCTGCACGTCAATAAGGTCACTTTGCAAATTGGCGCGCACAAAAGGCACTTGTTGTGAGATATCGGCATCCACCTCGCCGCTCATCACATTTCCGGCAACAGAGAGCTGGCTGATTTTGGTTTTGACATTATCCAAGCCCCCATTGACCAAACCGTCAAAAACAATCTCCGGCGCGCCGAAATTCCCCTGCGGGCTAACCAGTTGCAAGTTGAGATTATAAGTTAGATTGGAGAGCATATTGTTCAAATTTCCATTCGCTTTGGCCGCCAGACCGTAAGCTTTGACCTGCAAGTCAATCGGATAAACTTTGTCGGCCAAAGCTTCGGTAATGGAGCCGATTGTGCCGCCGGCCACAATCTGCTCGCCGTTATAAACCACATCCACATTGAGTGTAATCAAATCATCCGGCGTTGGGATAGACAAGTCTAAATGATTGATAATCACTTCGGTTTTAGAACCGCTTTGTGCATCATCATAAACAACGGAGCCGTTTTCAATCTGCACCATTTTGGCCACGATGCCGGTCAGCATTGCATCAGGAGCGGAAGCCTCGGCAGGTTGCGGCACTTCCGTGGCATTGGCAACCGAGATAAGCCAACTGCTTTCCGCTTTTTTAACGGCTTGCGGCTGAGGAGTATCCAAGGCCGGAAAATCCCAGCTGGCATCACCGTTTTGCGCCACTTCCAAATTAATCTGCGGCTCTTCCAAAATCACCTTATCAATCACAATTTGTTTGCTGAGAAGAGGCAAAACGGCAAAGGTTACATCAAGTTTTTTGACCTTCACCATCTGCGGATTTTTAGCCCAAGCCGGATTGGCAAATTCCACGTCTTCCAACACAATCGTCGGCACCAAAGAAAGCCCCAAATAAGCATCCCCGTTCAAAGAGAGCTTGCGCCCGAGTTGTTCTTGCACCATTTTTTCGGCATAAGCTTTGTAGCTGTTCAAATCAAAAGTTTTGATAAACACAAACACACCGACCACCAAGACGGCAAACAAAATAAAAATTGTGCTGAAAAGGACTTTGAAAAATTTTCGCATAATTAGAACTCCCTGAAACTTAAACCGATAGCTTCCAAATCTGCCTTAAAATAGTCCGGCAGCGGCGCCGTGATAATCATTTTCTTTTGATATAAATCGGATAAATCAATTTTGTAGGCATGGAGATGCAATTTATCACTAATAGAAGCAAATTTTTGCCTTGCCGCACCAAAATACTTGTCATCCCCCACAATCGGACAGCCGATATATTCCATATGGGCGCGAATTTGGTGTGTCCGGCCGGTAAGCGGAGCGGCTGCCACCAGCGCAAATTTGTCTCCGGCATTGTCCAAAACTTCAAACTCTGTCACCGCCGGTTTGCCTTCTTTGGATATGACTGATTTTTCGCCCACTTTTTCCAGCGCCGCTTTAATCTCGCCGTTTTGCTGTTTGGGACAACCGGCAACCAGCGCCAAATACGTTTTTTGCAAATTATGCTCGCGAAAAGCCTTGGTCAGCAAATCGGCGGTTTTGCGGTTGCGCGCCAAAATCAAAATCCCGCTGGTGTCTTTGTCAATGCGATGCACAAGTTTGGGTTTTTCTTCTTCCCCGAAGCACAAAGCCTCAAGCATACCGTCCACATGGCGCGTGGTGTTGGTTCCCCCCTGCACCGCCAGGCCGGAAGGCTTGTTTAAGGCGATGATGTTCGCATCTTTATAAATGACCATAGATTGAATATAAGCCGCATCTTTGGCAGAAACGCCTTGGCGTTCAACCGGCTTAGATTCATTATCCAAAGGCGGCACTCTGATTTCTTGTCCGGCCGCAAGTTTGAGCGAAGCCTCGGCTTTTTTACCGTCGACTTTGATTTGTTTGGTCCGCAGCAGCTTTTGAAAACGCCCGAGCGAAAGCCCCGGATAATACTTCAAAAACCAGCGGTTCAAACGCATACCGTCATCTATATCTTTAACTTTTTTAATTTCAACGCCGGACATCAGATTCCCTTTCTTAAAAACTTTTCAAAGTGTAACGGAAGGAGAATTAAAATACAACTTAAAAACAAATCTTGCCGATTTTAATGCCGATAAACAAAAATCCGATTCCCAAAACAAGCGAACCCAAAAGATACAAAAATCCCTCCGTCATTTTGGCACTGGTCATCAAATTACCAAAGTCCAGCATATAGGTTGAAAAAGTGGTAAACCCGCCGAGCAAGCCGGTAATCACAAAAGCCCGCACTTCGGGACGCAATTCGGCTTTGGTCGCAAAATATTCAAAGGCAAGGCCAATCAGCATCGCCCCCATGAGGTTCACGCTCATCACCGCCCAGTGGTTGCCGATTTTGGAGCAAACCAAATGGCGGAGGATAGAACCCAATCCGCCCCCTAAAAACACACTCAAAAAAGTTGTCATTCTTCGCTGTCCTTATTTTGTTTTTGTCGTTGCGCTTTAGCACGCTGTTTTTCAGCGCGCAAACGCTCAAAATATTCCACTCTTTTCTTAATTTCTCTTTCAAACCCGCGCTCAACCGGAAAATAAAGTTTGGTATGGGGCACCCCGTCCGGAAAATAGTTGGCCCCCGAAAATCCGTCTTCGCAATCGGGGTCATATTCATAACCTTCATGGTAGCCCAAATCGCGCATCAGCTTGGTTGGCGCGTTCAAAATATTCTTTGGCGGCATGAGGGAGCCGGTTCTCTTGGCCAAATCGCGCGCCGCATAGGTTGATTTATAAAGTGAAGCCGATTTTGGTGCCGTAGCCAAATAAGCCGTCAGCTGATAAAGCGCCAAGTCGCCTTCAGGTGAGCCCAAGCGTTCATAAGTTTGCCAACAGGAAATCGCCTGCGTCACGGCATTGGGGTCGGCCAAAGACACATCTTCCACCGCAAAACGGGTAAGGCGGCGAAAAATATATTTCGGATCTTCGCCGGCTTCCAGCATTCGTGCCACCCAATAGAGCCCGGCATCCACGTCGGAACCGCGCAAAGATTTATGCACGGCTGAAATCAGATTATAGTGCCCGTCGCGTCCTTTGTCATAAATCGGTGCGCGCGAACGGATGATTTGCATAATGGAATCTTTATCAAAAATCTCCCCCGGCTTGGCATAAGACCACACCGATTCGGCCAAATTAAGAATATAGCGTCCGTCGCCATCGGCCACACTTTTCATAAACTCGCGCGCTTCTTCATCCACCGGGAGTTTTTTGCCCATTTCTTTTTCTGCGCGGGTCAAAAGCACTTCAAAATCATCCGGCGTCAAGCGGTTCAGCACAAACACCTGGCAACGAGAAAGCAAAGCGGCATTGAGCTCAAAAGACGGGTTTTCGGTTGTGGCACCCACCAAAATCACGGTTCCGTCTTCCACATAAGGCAAAAATCCATCCTGTTGCGATTTGTTAAAACGATGAATTTCATCCACAAAAAGCAAGGTACCTTTGCCCTGATTGGCACGTCGTTCCTGCGCATATTGAAAAACGCGCTTCAAGTCCGCCACGCCGGAAAACACGGCTGAAATTTGTTCAAAATAAAGATTGGTATGCTCGGCAATCAAGCGGGCAATGGTGGTTTTGCCGCAGCCCGGAGGCCCCCACAAAATGAAAGACGTAATTTTACCGGACTTAATCATCCGTCCCAAGGGCGCATTTTCACCGACCAGATGATCCTGCCCCACCACTTCCGAGAGGGTTTGTGGGCGCAATCTGTCTGCCAGCGGACGTTTGATAGTTGATGAAAATAAAGTTTCTTCCATTTTGATTACCGATTCGTTATTGAATAATCAGACCATAGCAAATTTTGTTGCAAATGAACAGTATTTTTTAAAATTTAAGAACAAAAATAGAACTTTTATTTTTTCTGAAAGGGATTAATTTCTTGCTCATCATTCCGAGCCTCAAAAGAATCTTCCTGCAGCCACCAATCTTCATTTTTATTTTCTGGGCTTATAGTTTGTTTTTGCGGCAAAATTTTTGCCTCTGTTGCCAAAACTTCATCATATTCATTTTCAAGATATATATTAATATCATCTTCATTTTCCAGACGATATCCCTGATGTTGAAACACTTGTAAAAGGCTGGGAATTTCCACATCGGAAGCACTGCGTTTTTGCGTCAAATCCGCAGGCAAAAAGTAACTTGTGCCAAACATGATTTTGCGTTTGAATATATCTTCTTCCAAAAAAGAAATCGCCTCTATTTTTTGATATTTTTTAAAGAAACGAGGTGCAAACAAAAGCAAATTCTCAGACAACTTGTGAGCCTGTTTTTCATCTTGCAGCATTTGATATGCCTTTCTGAACTCGGCCGCGCCATCAATTTTGCTCATTGGGCAAGATTTTTGCTCTTTTTTATCCAATGGTGGAATTTTTCCGCCCCAAACCAAAGCATTAACTTCAGGCAAAGCTTTGGCCGAGTCTTGCAACGCCAAAATTTTTATCTCTGCTTTATTGATAATGTTTTCCAGCTCCGTTTGACTATATTTTTGGCTCAATTGTTCCATATTATTGGTGTTAAGCAAAAAGGTTGTTGCCGATTTTTCAGCACAAAACATTGCACCGGGTAATATCTCATATTTTGGCTGCATCTCAAACCCATCCAAAATGACCAGGGTTGAAACCTCTGTTTTCTGAGATTGCACGGCAGATAACCTGTCAAGCATTCTGTCAACAAACAATTTATTGATAAAATTGACATTTTTTTCAGCATCGACACAATAAACCGTTGCAACCTGCCATTCTCCGCTTTCCGGATTTTTATATCCTCTCGCCTCCGACATATGAAAATCGCAAGTTGCCGTTCTTTCTCTGACGGCAGAATTTCTGAAAATGCTCAACGCATTAAACAACAACGGAAAAATCAGATCATAATATTGGTTTTGAACATTTCCGATTGCCGTCATTTTTTCAATAACAACTTGAGGATAGCCAAAAAACTTGGCCTCTTGCATGCAAAAATCAACAATAATTTTACCAATGCCGGAAGCACTTTTTTTCTGCGATTTCATGGCCAAAAAACTTTGCAGCAACCAATCGGAAAACATGGCAAAATTAAGCTCTTTGCCCTGCCAATCTTGAGGCACGCCTTCCCAGCTGCCGACCGGCAAATATGCCTCCATATCAAAGTTTCCGTTTTCAATGCTTTCAATAGCCGGTTGCGCATATTTTTTATCCATAGTCACATAATAACTAAGCAAAAGCTCTCTGTCATCCTTTGACAAACGATGTTTTTCCAGCAAAATGCTTAAAAAATAATCATTTGCGGCAGCACGTTCAACCTTAGCAATAAAAAACTCCAACAGCGCCCAAAAAACTTTCACCGCCATACTGCTGACGGCATCTTTTTTTTGTTCTTGCCCAAACAAAATGATATATTTTGCCAAAGCGGCAAAATACTTATCTCTAAGCTCACCTTTGGGCGGAACTTCTGCCTTGGAAAGCGGATTCCATCTGGGGTAGAACTCATTTTTCAAAGGCTCGTCTTGCAATGTCCAGTTAAAATAAAAAACCTTTCCGAGCTTAGCCCGATATCCGCTGGTATATTTTGCCATTTTATTATCATTACTGACCACCAGCAACGAATAATGATCAACACTCAAAATTGTGGGAATAAGAACAGTATCTGTTTTTTTTGCCCCATCATCACCGCAAAGAAACACGGAGAAGTTTTGTTTACACTGTTCAAAACGTTCATCAAGCTTGCCGACAAACACGGCGTTTCCGCAAAGGACTTTATCTAGATATGTTTTATTAATGCTTTCCTCTTTTTTTATAATTTTCGGCAGCAAAACTTTGTGCTTTTTTTTGCACCAATGCCTCATTTTATAAGCCAAAAAAGCAAGCAGCAAAATCGGGAAACCGGCCGGCACCAACATCGGGAGAGACAATTTATTTTTCTGCCAGGCGGAAAAAACGGCTTTTATCCAGAACCCGTAAACTTCAAACAAATGCCAAGGATCAGTAAAAATTTTTTGGGCAAAATCCAAGGATTCATGAAACATTTTAAGGCTGAAACCTTTGTGATATAAACGTGCAAAAGCAATAAACAAGGCCGCCACGAGGAACAGAACAAATAAAAACAAAAAAATAAAAACAAGCTTTTTAATTGCAAATTGCAATTTATGTAAAAGCAAATTTTTATCCATTATTCTCTACCCCTATCGCGCGAGATAACCTTAGGATTGAGGCTGATTTCCTGGTCTTTTTTGTTTTCTTTGCTTTTAAGTTGTTCCTGCTCGGCAGAGAGCTCGTTTTTAAACTCGCTTTTCATATTGGTAAGCTTGCGGCGTTCTTCCTCTTTTCTTTGCATAATACGCTCTTTAATTTCTTCGTTCCGAGCCTTATCGGCATTTTTTTTGAGTTGTTCTTCTTTGAGCTGAGCCACGATTTCTTCTCCCTGAGAAGAAGGTTCGGGCTTTGCGGGAGATTTGCGAAACAGCTTCATACCCGATTCTACCAATTTGCCGATATCCAAGCCCTTTTCTTTGGTCACGTCCCACACGCCGAACTCTTTGCCGTTATCATAAAATAAATCATGCAGGTCAATACCCTTGGCCTCTTTCTTTTTGTTTTTCTTAGGGGCCAACAAGCGGGCAATTTCTTGCGGAGACGGCGGATAGCCGAGAGCTTCGGCCATTTGTGCCGGAGAGATGACACATTCGCTCAAATCAAGCTCCCAAATTTTAACTCCTTTCATGGAGCAGCCGGTAAAATCCACCCCGCGCAAACTCACCTTGGTCAGATCAATCTTGGCAAGGTCAAGCAAGGTCAAATTAAGCTTGGTCAAATTGAGTTTATGCGGATAATAAATGGCCATATATTCAACCAAAGCCTGCAGCTCCTCCACACCAAGCTCATCAATCTCAATGCCGAGCAAAATAGCCTCTTCCAAGTTAGCTTCGGTGAGCTTAACCCCATTGAGTTTGGCGCCGGTAAAATTAGTTTTGCAAAGATTGGCGCCGGAAAAAATGGCATTTGACAAATCGGCATGCGAAAAATCAACCTCTGTCAGGTTAGCCCCGGAAAAATCAGCGCCTTTCAAGCAAGCGTTATCAAACACGGCGCCGGTCAAATCCGTTCCCGAAAAATCGGCATTTTCCAAGCTGGCTTTGGAAAACTTTTGCAAGGTCAAATCTTGGCCGGAAAAATTTTGCGTTTTATTGGCATCGGGAATTTTAAAAAGTTTTTCATTCATGGCCATTTCAGCCATGGCAATTTCTGAAGGACGAAGTCTTTTCTCGTTATCGGGCTGTTTTTTTTCTGCGCTCGGCTCTTCTGAGTTTGAAACGGCCTTCCAGGAATAAGATAGTTTATCTTCTTTTTTCTTTGGCGGATAAGCATGGCCGGAAGATGAAAAGTCAAAAACATTTTCATCACTTTGCTTATTTTTTTTAGGCGGTATTGAAAATTTATTTTTAAATTCCGACATTTTTCAGCTTCTTTTGTTATCCTCAATACATACTATAATAAAATAGAACCCATTTTTTTTCAAATATTTATTTTTTTCTCAAAATACATTCAACCTTATCGGCTCTGAGCTTGTTGCAAAGCTCGCGCAGATTGCCGTTTGCCGACTTGATAACCAAGCGATAAAGCATTTTTCCGTTTTGCATGGAGCTTTCCACCTTAGGAGAAATTTCGGCAAACTCGGGATAAATTTCTTTAAGCATTTGCCATTCAATATCGGCGCTCTGGCGTTGGCGATAAGCCCCGAGCTGCATCACGGTCATGGCATCATATTCAGCCCCAACATAAGGGTCAAACTCACCTTTGGGTTTGTCAGGCAAGGTAATGGGCGTTTCTTTTTTCTCTCCGCCCTGGTCGATTAAAATCTCAAGCCAATTATCTTTTTTTGCCCAGGTATTTCCTGTTTTTTTCTCTTGTTTTTCTTGTTCATCGGCCCGAGCGAGCATTTCAATCATATCTTGGTTAAAAGCTTGCTTCAACTTACTTTCGATTTTAGATATTTTTTCGTTGAGCAATTGTTTGGAAAGAGGACTAAGCCCGGTATGAAAATACAAAGAGCGCAAAGCCAAAGCCCTTTCACCCGAAATTTGGTTCAGGCGCAGTTCTTGTTCATCGAGTTTCAAGCGTTTTTGCATCAAAGCAATTTTATCTGCCGTTTTATTTGATTTTGCTTTTTCTGCCTGATACACTTCGCGGCGCAAAGCATCACAGTCACTCTCGGCAATGGCATAATCTTCATCTGCGGCCTTTACCATATTATAATCAAGTTCCTGCTGCATCATGATGGCTGCCGTCAGCTGTGTGAAAGCATTTTTGAGATAAACTTTTTTCTGTTCCGAATTTTCTTCTTTCATAAAAGCATTAACGTCGGCAACCAATGCTTGCGCAATCATATTGGCTCTTGAGTTCAAGCTTTCGATATAGAGTTTGTCTTTTTCATCCATACCGTTAACGCTCAGGCGTTTGGTTTCGGGATAAAGATTCAGAGCCTCTCTTTTGGCATCATAAGCATTAAAGCCGTAAATTTCTTTTCTGGCAAAATCAAATTCCGAGCGGTTGCTTAAAGCGGCATTTTGAAATGTTGAAAGCTGATTTTTGGCATCAAAATTCTGCAATTCATAAAAGTTTTTTCCTTGCAGGTGTAGGTCCTTATCTTCAACCTTAACCAAAGAAGCATAATCTGTCACAGATGTTGCCAAGAAGGACTTAAGTTGTTCCAATTTCAATATAGCCACTTCAACATTTTTCTTATATTCTAAATCTTCAGGCGACAAACTTCCGGCGCGTTCAAGTTTGGCATCAAGATTTTTCTGCACTTTTTGCAAAGAGGAGATTCTTTTTTCAAGCTGTTTGATTTTCTTTAAAGCAAACAAGGTGTCCTGATGTGCTTTGATGGCAGCCAAAGCCAATTGTTGTGCGGTTGTATCATAAATATAGGTCTGAGCATAATCATTGCTGTCGGTCAGATGAGTTGCGGCATAAACAACGGCAAAATTTATTTTTTTGACCGATTCGAGCAATGGGCTGAGTTCGGCATTTCGTGCATCATGCAAAGATTTGAGAATATCCTGAGCATTTTTGCCCACGGTTTCGGTCATCACCCTGTCATAAAGAGTTTTGTTGGCGGCCATAACATTATATTTAGCGGCTCTGGCCATGGATTGATAAACATTCAGACGCCCTTTAACCGGCTCAATATCCACAATCTGAGGTTTTTCGGTTTCCGTAACCACGGGTTTTGTTTCTTGCGTTTGGGAGCAAGAAACCAAGAAAAACGAACTCATTGCGCCGATAATTAGTTTATAAATATACTTTCTCATAATTGCCGCCTTTTGAATATAACAAATATGTAACAATATGTAACAAGAATTTAAGAGATTTTTACCAAAACTTTTGCTAATAGTAAACTAAATAAATCAGCAAACTTAAATTTAAGGAATAAAAATCATGACAAACAATGTGAGAGTCGCCGTGATCGGCGCCGGAATGATGGGCAAAAACCATCTTAAAACATATAAAAACATGCAAGGTGTCGACCTGGTCGGCGTTTATGATATTTTCCCGGAAGCCAGAGAGAAAGCTGCCGAAATGTTTGGCATCAAAGCATTTTCTTCTCTTGAAGAAGTTGCCGAAAATGTTGATGCCGTCAGCGTTGTGACCACTTCTGTCACCCACGCCGATGTTGGTGAGTTCTTTTTGAACAAGGGTATCCACTGCATGATGGAAAAGCCGCTTGCCACCACGGAAGAAGGCTGCCGCCGCTTGATTAATGCCGCCGCCAAAAACAATGTTACCTTGCTCGTCGGCCATATTGAACAATTCAACCCGGCAGTGGAGCAAATGCACAAAATTTTGCACGACACGTCCAAGATTCGTTCTTTAACGGCACAACGCATGTCAGCTGCCAGCGGTCGTATCACCGATGTTGATGTTTCAATGGACTTAATGATTCACGATGCCGAAATCATTTTATCTTTAGTTCAGTCGCCGATTAAAAACGTGCAAGCCGCTGCCGTCACCACGCCGGATCACCCGGAAGGCAAGGACTATATCACGGCTTTGCTCACCTTTGAAAACGGTGTAACAGCCAACATCACGGCCAGCCGCATCACCCAAGCCCGTGTTCGCACTCTGACCGTGACCACAGATACCAACTACATTGATATGGACTTTATCAACCAAAGTATCAACGTTCACTCTCAAGGCCGCATGCCCTATGTCAACCAAGAAAGCATTCCAGATTGGATGAACTATGGCTTGAAAGGCAGTGTGGAACAATTGTTCATTCCAACCAACCAACCTTTGACCGCAGAGCTCACCCACTTTATCAACTGTGTCAATGGCAAAGAAACACCGCGTATTACGGGAGAAAATGCTTTGGCTGCTCTGCGTGTTATCTGGGCTGTTCAAAAGAAATTGGGCTTATGGCAAGAAGAAGAAAAAGAAAACATTCAAATTGCCAAAGCTGCATAATAAACATTTGCCAAAAGCAAAGTTTTATAATAAAAAGGGGGATAAGTTTTATTCCCCTTTTTTGGTGGAGACACAACTATTTACAAACAAAAGGAAAAACTCGGAGAATGAGGCGAGTAGTAGGCGCCGAGGGAAAAAGTACCGGAGTTCTGCCGCAAAAGAAAGCACCCAAATGTGCTTTCTTTAAGGAAAAGCAATGAGACTTGGCTTTGAAAGAATGCGACAGCTTTCGTAACAAAGCCTTAGTCGGAATTGAAAAGCGTACATGAGGACACTTTTTACCCGATGGCAACGCACTAATCGCCCATTATACGAGTTTTAAGAAAATAGATGAGATACAAACTAACTATAGAATACGACGGAACCAACCTGCTCGGTTGGCAAAGACAATTGGATGGTCCCAGCGCTCAAGAATATCTGGAAACCGCCATTGCCTGCTTCACCGGCACGGAAAAAGTTTCGGCCGATGAAAAAGGCAACGTCTATAATCCTTTTAACATCTATGGCAAGGAGCCGAAAATTACTGTCCAATGCGCGGGGCGGACCGATGCCGGCGTGCACGCTTTGTGCCAAGTGGCACATTTTGACATGGATAAAGAGGTCGATGAGTTCCGCATGTTGCAGGGTTTGAATCATCACCTGCGCAGTCAAGATATTGCCATGAGCGTCTTAAAAGTCGAGAAAGTGGCTGATGATTTTAATGCCCGTTTTTCCGCCAAAGGCAGAGGCTATATTTACAAGATTTTAAACCGCCGTTCTTTTCCGGCTTTGCAAAAAAATCGGGTCTGGTGGGTGCCTTATCCGCTGGATGTGGAAAAAATGCGTGAAGGCGCCGAATATCTGCTCGGGCAGCATGATTTCACCTCTTTTCGCGCCGCAGCCTGCCAAGCCAAATCACCGATAAAAACGCTGGATAGATTGGACATTGTCCAAAACGGCGATGAGATAGATTTTATTGTTGAAGCCAAATCATTTTTGCATCATCAGGTAAGAAATATGGTCGGCACGTTGAAAATGGTCGGGAATCATCAGATTAAACCTGAAGACGTCAAAACCATTTTGGAAGCCAAAGACAGGAGAAAATCCGGCCCCAATGCACCGGCCTGCGGCTTATATTTGAGCAAAGTGGAATATTAAAAATCAACTTCTGCCTGGCAAACTTCACAGACTATATCATAAGAAAAACCGGCGCGCGCCAAAGCCGCCATATCTTTTTGCTTATACTCGGCTTGTTTATCGGTTGGACGAAAGCGGCCGATTCGTTTTTTCTTGGCAAATTTGAGTGCCGCCGCCAGCTCATCATAATCTTGTTCGGAAAGTATGCGCTCGACAATATCATCGGCCACCCCTTTTTCTTTGAGCTTATTTTTAATATAGCGGGTGGACTTGCCCATGGCTTGATAGTCTTTTATTTTGAGCTCGGCAAAGCGCTCATCGTTCACATAATTAAAGCGGCAAAAATCGGAGATAATTTCTTCAATCCAGGCATAGGCTTCTTTCTTGTCAAATTCTTTGTTTTGATAGGCATAATCATTCACGCGTTTTTGCAACACCTGGCGCAAATTGGCAACCGAGGTTTCATAACGTTTGAGATAATAGAGCGCAATGTTTTTCAAGCGTTGCGCGGTAATTTTTTTCAAAATTTTTTTCTTAAATGTTTTTTCTTGTGTTTCAAACAACTTGCAAACTCCCTTAAAAATCACTACATATTTAACAACAATTAATCTAAAAATTCACTAATAAGGGGAAAAATTTTGAACAATTTTGATATCTGCACATCATTTCACATTGAAAACGGTGCTTTTCGCGGCCGTTTAGTCAGATTAAACAAAGTCATAGACACCATTTTGCAAAAGCATCAATATCCAACGCCGGTTTCCGCCGTCATTGCCGAAAGCTCGGCTTTGGCCGCCATTTTGGCCAGCTCCATCAAATATGACGGTTTGTTCACGTTGCAAACCGAGAGCAACGGCCCTGTTTCCATGGTGGTGGTTGATGTCAAATCCGATGGCACGATGCGCGCCTGCGCCAAGTTTGATGAAGCACATTTGGAACAAGCTCAAGCTTTGAGAAAAACAAGCGGCGAGATTGAACCCGCCCCGCACCTGATGGGCGAAGGTCATTTGGCATTCACGGTTGACCAAGGGCCTGATACACAGCTCTATCAAGGTGTTGTTGATTTGCAAGGCAAGACCTTGACCGATTGTGCCTTGAGATATTTCAAACAATCCGAGCAGATTGACACGGCTTTGCAACTGTTTTTGTTGCCGCCGCAAGGAGAATCAAAAAGCTGGAGTGCGGCCGGAATTATGATTCAAAAAATGCCGGTTAAAGGCGGTAAAGAAGCTTTGGATGAAGACGCCGCCAAAGATGCCTGGGAGCAAGCCCAAGTCTTTTTACACTCATTGACGGCAAATGAAGTTTTCAATGCCGATTTGAGCGCGGAAGAAATTTTGCATCGTCTGTATCATGACAATAAGTTGGTTATCACCAAGAGCATGGAATATAAATTCGGCTGCCGCTGCAATCGAGAAAAATTGCTTAAGACCTTGCGTTCCTTCGGTAAAGAAGAGATTGAACATCTGGTTGAAAACGGCAAAATCACGGCCGAATGTCATTTTTGCGGTGAAAAATATGTCTTTGATAAAGGCGAAATTTTGGAGCATTAAGGCGTTAACGACATTTTAATTTATCAATTTTAATATAATCAACAGCTATGATATTAAAATGGAATTAAAAAGATGAACATATTCAAAAAAATTTTGCCCCTGATGTTGGTGGTTAGCATGGTTTCTTCCTGCGCTTTGTTCAAATCCGCCGAGGAAGAACCCGATAACTATCGTGTTCCGCGTTTTACCAGCCTGGAACCGATTGACTTTAAAGTAAAACAAATTGATGTTGTTTCAGAGTTCACCCCCACCTTCACGCGCCCCAATGTAGAACACCTTTTCCCAATCTCCATTGAGCGCACGGCCAAAGTTTGGGCCAGAGATCGCCTCAAAGCCGTAGATTTCGGCAGTGATCGTGTGGCAGAAGTCATCATCAAAGATGCCAGCGTCACGGAAGAAATTGAAAAATCGCAAGAGATGTTTGTCAAAGACCGCATCAAATATCGCGCCAATTTGGATGTTGTTATCCGCATAACCGATACCAAGAGCCTGTCCAAAGCCGAAACCGAGGTTATTGCTTGGCGTGAGTTGATAATTCCGGCAGATACGGATATTACCGAAAAAGAACAATATTGGAATTCTATGGTCACCAAATTGTTCAACGAGTTTAATGCCAAGATGGACCAAAACATTCATCGCTACTTGAATGCTTATATTGAAAACAACAATTATATAGAAAATTACGAATAAGTTGTTCACACACAAAAAAGGCCGGAATTCCGGCCTTTTTTTTAATTCAAAATTCTGTTTTGGGGTTGATAATTTGTTGCCAAAGTCAATGTCGGAATACGAATATTTTTAGTCACTTTGGCATCTTCCACAATTTTGCAACTTCCGTAAAAAACCGCATGAGTCGATTCTATCGGAGCCGTTGAGGTAAATTCAAAATATTCGCCCGGTTCAAGCTCGGGAATCTCCCCCTTAAAGCCCAAAGAATCATCACAGAACCGATTCCCCTTATCATCGGTAATATTCCAGTTTTTACCGAGCAATTGAATTTTGTGCTTTGAGTTATTTTCAATGCAAAGATAATAGCCCCACAAATTTCCCTGTGCCGATTCTTCCACCAAAACAGGACAAGCAGAAACCTTAATACCATCGGTCACGTTTGTTTGCATATCATCTTCAAAATTAAACATATCAAAAACCTCAAAACTTTAATTGATGCGTTAATGATTCCTTAACTTTTTCTGATTCGCAAACAGAGTCTGTCTTATCCCCAAACTTTTCCTCAAGAAAAATTTTTTCATATTTTTATTTTGACAACAATTAAATAGCAGCATGGTCATTTGCACAGAGTCGCAAAACAAACAAGCACAAAAAAAGCACCCGTTTCAGGGTGCTTTTTTTGTGCTCAGAGAGCAAACGATTTATGCTTTGGTCAGAATATCCAACAGAGCTTTTTGAGCGTCAGCCGGCGTAATATTCTTGAATACGGCATATTCATTAGCGAGTCTGTCAAGAGCTTGCTCATAAATTTGCCGTTCACTATAAGATTGCTCTGCCAAATTTTCATTGCGGTGCAAATCTCTAACCACTTCGGCAATGGCCACCGGGGAGCCGGAATTGATTTTATTTTCATATTCCTGAGCGCGGCGAGACCACATAATTTTTTTGATTTTTGCCTTGCCCTTCAAGGTGGTTAAAGCCTCATCCATCACGCTTGCATCGGAGATTTGGCGCAAGCCGGTGGTTTCAGCCTTTGCCATTGGGATTCGCAAAGTCATTTTATCTTTGTCAAAATTAACAACGATAAGCTCTAATTCTGAACCGGCAATTTTTTGTTTGGTAATGTCGGCCACTTTACCCACACCATGTGCCGGATAAACGACATAATCACCGGAAGAAAAAGCTAATTTATATGGAGTTTTTTTATTCATTTGTTTGTCCTGTTTTATTTATGAAGTTTTATTAATTACAAATGTTTTATTAAAAACAGACATAACATACCACATTTTTGACCTCAAATCTAGTCTAAAAAAACACATTTTGTCAAAAAAAACAAAAAAAAGTGAATCGCAACCACGATTCACTTTAATTTTTTTGAACTTCTCAGCAGGCCACCTCAAACACTTGTGTTTGATTGACAATATGAAAGACCTTGCCGTCAGGCAAAATTTTGAGCTGAAGCAAGTCTTTCTTTTTGCAATTTTGCAGAGAAGAAAGCAGTTTTTTCATTTTTTCTTTCCCGGCCACGATGGAATAAGCCGAAATTCTTCCGCAAACCAACAACCGCAACAAAAGCAGTTCAGGCTCATCAACCAACAAAGCGTTTTCAAAACGCCCCTGCACCGTCACAAAAGCCGATTCACGAAAAGACACGCCCAATTGCGGATATTTATCCAAGATCAAAACTTTGTCTTTTGAATAATTGATGAGTTCTTTAACCTGTCCATCAACCAGGTAAAGACAAAATTCTTCACCGATAAAGGTGTTCATAACAAAAGAACGGACTTCTCCGTCGGAAAAATCACCGGCTTGGGCAATTCTGATACCAATTTCACCTTCTGATGTTTTCAAATTCACATCAGCTTGTCCTTGTGCGACCAAAGATTTATAAATTACTTTGCCGCTAATTACATGTTGTTTCATAATTCATAATAAGGTTAAGATTAAAAAATAGGTTAATAATTAGCTTTTATAAAATTGAAATAACACAAAAAATAAATTTGTCAATTTTTTTAAATAACCCTAAAAAAAACTCCGCTTGTTTCCAAGCGGAGTTTTATATCTCAACAAACAAAAACTATTTGCTGGCTTCGCTGTTAGCTTTTTCAGCTTCGGCAGCGGCAGCTTTTTCAGCGGCAACGCGAGCCAAATCTTTAGCACCTTTAGCGTTAACATCGCGGTCAACCAATTCAACAATAGCCATCGGAGCGCAGTCGCCATAACGGAAACCGGCTTTCAAAACGCGAGTATAACCGCCGTTACGATCTTTGTAACGTTCAGCCAAAGTAGAGAAAAGCTTAGAAACAGTTTCATTATTGCGCAAGAAAGACAAGGCTTGACGACGATTGTTCAACTGACCTTTTTTAGCCAAGGTAATCATCTTGTCGGCAAAAGTTCTCAATTCTTTAGCGCGGGTAACGGTGATGGTAATTTGTTCATGGGTCAACAAAGCGTTGGTCAAGTTAGAGAACAAAGCTTTACGAGCGTTGGTATCCATATTAAATTTTCTGTGAGCCATTCCATGTCTCATGACATATTTCCTTTCATTTCTCTGTGCTTTGCCGGGCAAAGCGGATAAAAACCAAGTTGGCACTACTTTCATAAATGCCAAACAAAAAAGCAGAGTCGTCCCTGCTCAAATGTGGCTTGAATATAACGTAAATAAATAAAAAAGCAAGCATTTTTTATAAAATAAAATTGCAATAAAAAAGAGCTGTTCTAAGACAGCTCTTGTTTTTAAAGATTTCTGTTTTGCCTGCTTTCTATGATGTTCCATAAGAACAAAGCAACAAACATAATTACTCCGGCCGTATAGCTGAAAAAATTCAGCGCTGCGGGAGATGAATCGCCAAGGAGTTGAAGCAAACAACGCATTCCAAAGGCACAAATCGCACCAAAAAAAGCGGACCATAAAAAGTTAATGCCTAACATTAAAATTTTTGATGAATTTCGACTTTTCATAACATAAAAAATTTATAAATAATTTTAAAGATAAACTCGCAATAGCACAGTTTATAAAATAAATCAAAGAAAATATGCCAAAAACAACCTGAATATTTCTGAGGCTCAATTGCCATGGTTACTTTGAACAAACGCATAAGCATTGTCTGACATTCTTTCAGTTCTCTAACTTTCTGAAGCAAGCCAGCTAAGTATTTTCCTTTTTGCAAAAAAAACTCCCGCTTTTGAGCGAGAGTTTTTGAAATTTCATTTGATTAGAAGTGTTCATCAACCTTTTTGATGAGCTCTTCAATATTCTCAGGCGGCCAACCCGGAGTATCCATACCGAGGTGGATTCCCATTTTGGCCAAAACTTCTTTGATTTCGTTCAAAGATTTACGACCAAAGTTCGGTGTTCTGAGCATTTCAGCCTCGGTTTTTTGAACCAAATCGCCAATATAAACAATATTGTCATTTTTGAGGCAGTTAGCTGAACGAACGGAAAGTTCAAGCTCATCAACTTTTTTGAGCAAGTTGCGGTTGAACGGCAGTTCTTCTTTTTCAGCTTCGACTTCGGCTTCAGGCTCATCAAAGTTGATAAACGGTTTCAACTGATCTTGCAAAATGCGAGCGGCATAAGCCACGGCATCTTCCGGGGTGACAACACCGTTTGTCTCAACAACCATGGTCAACTTGTCATAGTCTGTGATTTGGCCGACACGCGTATTTTCAACCTTGTAAGAAACTTTCTTAACCGGAGAATAAATAGCATCAACCGGGATAAGACCGATCGGGGCATCAGCGGCTTTGTTTTGATAAGCCGGGACATAACCCTTGCCGGTATTAACGGTTAATTCCATAGCAATTTTTGCGCCGGCATCCAAGTTGCAAATCACATGTTCCGGATTTTTAATTTCAACATCATGACCTGTTTCAATCATGGCAGCGGTAACCTCGCAAGGACCTTCTGCTTTAAGGGTCATGGTTTTCGGACCTTCGCCATGGACGGCAACAGCCAAACCTTTGATGTTCAAAACAATATCGGTAACATCTTCTCTAACGCCCGGGACAACAGAAAATTCATGAAGAACTCCGTTGATTTTAATAGCGGTAACAGCGCCGCCTTGTAAAGAAGAAAGTAAAACTCTTCTAAGTGCATTACCCAAAGTCAAGCCAAAGCCGCGCTCTAAGGGTTCAACCACTATTTTGGCTTTATTTCCGCCATCAAACGGGGTAACTTCCAAATTAGTTGGTTTAATAAGTTCTTGCCAATTTTTTTGAATCACTGGGATGTCCTCTTCAATTACTGTATATGCAAAGTTTATAAACCAAAGAAGGCGAGGCTTTTTAAAGCCTCACTTCTTATAAAAGCTTAATTATACGCGACGACGTTTTCTCAAGCGGCAGCCATTGTGAGGAATAGGCGTAACATCACGAATGGAAGTGATGGTGAAACCTATAACTTGCAAGGCTCTAATCGCAGATTCGCGTCCAGAACCGGGACCTTTAACTTCGACTTCCAAGGTTTTCATGCCATGTTCCTGAGCTTTTTTACCGGCATCTTCAGCGGCAACTTGAGCAGCATAAGGAGTAGATTTACGAGAACCTTTAAATCCTTGAGCGCCAGCGGTTGCCCAAGAAACGGTATTACCTTGAGCGTCGGTTATTGTTATTCTTGTATTATTGAAAGTAGAATTTACGTGAGCAACGCCCGCTGTAATATTCTTCTTTTCTTTTCTTTTCACACGTTGTGTTACTGCTTTTGCCATTTAACAATCACCTTTTCAAACTATTTTTTCTTATTCGCAACGGTCTTGCGTTTACCTTTACGGGTGCGAGCATTTTGTTTTGTGCTTTGTCCGCGAACAGGCAAGCCTTTACGATGTCTCAAACCTCTGTAGCAACCAAGATCCATCAATCTTTTGATATTAACGCCGATTTCGCGACGAAGTTCACCTTCAACAACGAGGTCATTATCAATCACTTCGCGGATCTTTGCCAACTCGTCTTCGCTCAATTGGAAAACGCGACGATCTTCAGGGATTCCGGTTTTTGCACAAATGTCTTGGGCAGTTTTGCGACCAATACCATAGATATAAGTCAAAGCGACTTCAACTCTCTTGGCAGTTGGAATATTTACACCAGCTATACGAGCCAAATTAACTCTCCATTTTTCAATATTATTAACAAATTTAAAAAGTTGATCACCACTTTTCAAAATTAAGCCGGATTATAGGCTATTATTTGTTAGTGTCAACTCCCCTTTACAAAATTTTTGCAAAAAAATGCATTTTTTTCCAAATTTTCAGAATAATTATATTTTTCAAGCCACATTTACGCGCTTATAATCTGAAATATCACAATTATTTCAAGCAGACTCGAGAAGTCAAAATCTTATTTTGTTGCGATTCCCAAAATGGCATCAATTTTTTTGGCCACGGCTTCAATTGTGCCGGTTCCATCCACGGTTCTAAGCAGTCCTTCTTTTTCAAAATAAGGAATGGTCGGATAGGTCAGCGCACGATAATTCACCAAACGATTCTGCACCGTTTCGCGGTTATCATCGATTCGGCGATAAAAATCCGTACCGCCGCAATTATCGCAAACACCGTAAACTTTAGGTTTCTGAAACTTATCATGATAACCTTGTCCGCAAGTCATGCAAGCATAGCGTCCCAAGATTCGTTCCATGATAATTTCATCAGGCACCTGGATTTCAATCACGGCATCAAGTTTGATTTCTTTTTTCTTGAGCATTTCATCCAAAGCTTTGGCTTGCGGCAAAGTTCTCGGAAAGCCGTCCAGAATAAAACCGTTTTTGCAATCATCCTCATCAATGCGTTCAGACAGCATTTTGATGATCATATCATCCGGCACCAAATTGCCGTTATCAATCAAAGCTTTGATTTCCAAGCCCAAAGGCGTGCCTTTGGCAGCCTCGGCACGCAACATTTCACCTGTGGAAAGGTGCGGAATATCAACCCTTTCCTTGAGCAATCTGGCTTGTGTGCCTTTACCGCAGCCCGGAGCTCCGGTAAAGACCACATGTAAACCCAATCCGTTTTTGTTCATTATCTTCTCTTTCCTTTTCCGGCGAGTGAGGCTTTACGAATCAACGATTCGTATTGATAAGCAATCAAGTGAGATTGCACCTGGCCGATGAAATCCATTGTCACTTGAACCACGATGAGCAAGGTTGTGCCGCCCAAAACAAACGGAACTGAGAGTTTGGTAATCAAAATCTCAGGCAAGATGCAGAGTGCAACCAAATAAACCGCACCCAAAACAGTCAAACGAGTAACGACGTAATCCAAATATTCAGCGGTGTTTTTACCCGGACGGATACCGGCAATAAAGCCACCGTGCTTTTTCAAATTCTCAGCCGTATCTTCTGGGTTGAAAACAACCGCGGTATAGAAGAAAGCAAAGAACAAAATCAAAGCCGCATACAAGGTCAAATATAAGGGTTGACCATGACCGAGCATTTGGCTTAAAGATTGCACCCAAGCCGGACCGTTTTCAGAGCTGAGCTGTGCAATGGTAATCGGCAATAAAAGCAATGAGCTGGCAAAAATCGGCGGAATAACGCCTGTCGGGTTAATCTTGAGCGGCAAGTGAGAACTTTCGGCCGCACCCATGCGTCCCATAATTTGGCGTTTCGGATATTGAATAATGATTTTGCGTTGAGCTCTTTCAACCAAAACAATGATGTAAATCAAAGCTAAAACCATCACGAGGAGCATAGCCATCACCGGCAAAGACATAGAACCGACACGACCCAACTCAAAAGTTTGAGCTAAAGCGGTCGGAATATTAGAAATAATACCAACGGTAATGATGAGTGAAGAACCATTACCTACGCCGCGTGCAGTAATTTGTTCACCGAGCCATACGATAAACATGGTACCACCAACCAAAGAAACGATGGTTGTAAAGCGGAAAACAAAACCGGGGTTAATAACGGCAGAAACACCTGCAGAACCATGCATACCTTCCAAACCGATAGCAATACCATAACCTTGAATAATGGTAATAAATACGGTCAAAATTCTGGTATATTGTGTAATTTTACGATGACCGGCTTCACCATCTTTTTTCAAAGAAGCCAAAGAAGGAATAACCGTTTGACCAAGTTGAACAATGATGGATGCCGAGATGTAAGGCATAATGTTAAGAGCAAAAATGGTCATACGTTCCAAAGCACCACCGGCAAACATATTAAACATACCGAGGATACCGCCGGAGTTTTTAGCGAAAATATCCGATAAAACATGCGGGTCAATACCCGGAAGCGGAATAAAAGTTCCCAAACGGAAAACAATCAAAGCCAAGACGGTGAACCACAATCTTTTCTTGAGTTCGTCAGCTTTGCTAAAGGCAGACATATCCATATTTGCTGCCATTTTTTCTGCTAATGATACCATTTTTTTAACAATCCTTACTTATTTAAAACATCAATACGGGGCACAAAAACCCCTTTTAGCTAAGATATTAATACACGATATTTTTTTTAATTCAACAAAATTATCCACTTACACCACAGATTTGCAGTGATTCTTTAAGCATCATTAAAGAAAACATTGTCTTAAGCAATGTGAATTAATGTCTAAATATCATTTTTCTCCATCTCGAACTTGTTTTGGAATAGCGATAAAGAATTGTAGCAAAAGAAACAAAAGATTCGCCAAGAACATTATCTGTTCTCGACACGGGCAGCACAGCCGTCAATTAGAACGTTCAAACTGGCTCAGCTTAAAAAAGGGAAATCCCCTCTTTGGTCAAACAAAGAGAGGATTTTTTAGTTTTTTTGAGGCTTAGTCCTTGAACCTTACCTCTAAAACTTTTTCTCCGCTATAGACGATTGTGTCACCTGGTTGAGCGAAGAAAAAGTCTCTTTGCTGGGTTTGTTCAATCTCTATTCCATCCCTGGAATATCCCGATATAATAACCCCATCCCGCAAGCGGACAGATAAATCCGTCCACCCCCGGTGATCTCTTTGAAACACACGGTGCACGACACCGCTTTTTATTGTGTTTTGCACCTCTGCAGGAACCTGTTCAGGCTCTTGAGAAGCGTCACCGACAGAAGAACAAGATACGCACCAAACTGCAATCAAAACAAATAAAAAATTTTTCATACTGTTATTTTTTTAAATGAATACTTTTCCAAATCATATCAATAATCATTAAAAGTATAGCTAAAGCCGCAGTAATACATCCGGCAAGCAGAATATTCAACGCCTTTTGATTAGGACCGATGATTATGGCAACCAAAATAAACAGAACAACCTCTATCAAGGCTAATATTAAGCCTCCGATTACAACATTTTTCATAAGTATTGTTTTTAGAGATTAAACATATTTAACCGCACCTTTGAGTTCAGGATTAAACACTCCGTTCAAAACGGAGATAATTACCTTCTCAACAAAGCATACAGAATCGACAATTTTTGCTGTCGGATTTTCTTCTTGCCATACTTCAATCGATAAGTTAATCATCGACACAAAAGCTTGCAAACGCGGTTCTGAAAAAAGAATTTTTTTGAGTTTCTGCTCATCCGCATAAGGATGCGTTTGGCTCATCAAAAAGCGTAGTTCATGTGCCTTTTCTTTTTTCTCTGCCTCAGGCAAAGCGTTCAGCAATTCCAACTGTTCAAAATTTTCAATTTGCTTGGTCAGATAGCTAACCACGATTTCTTTAATCTTTTCCATAATTGTATTTTTTTTGAATAAATAATTTTTGTTTGGCTAGGAACATAGCATATTTCTTTGTCCATAGCAAGCACAAAAAAAAGCGGCTTCTTTCGAAACCACTTTTTGTTTTGGGCAATACATACATCAATACAGATTTCTGTATCTCAAGTGCTTCAGCCCAATTGCAATGAGCGCAATCCATGCTGAAACGCCAGCAGCAAAAAAACCACCAGCAGCAAGCTGATAATTTTCGTTAAAACCAGCAATCCAAAAAACGATAATACCCATCATAGCAACGACAAGGGCTGCCATGATAAATTTTTCTAACTTTTTCATATTTTTTTATTTTTTAAGAAAACAACCAGACTATTGTTTCTTATGTAAAACATAAATTTCCATTAATCTGAATTAATCACTTTCCTTAAAAAAAAGAAAATATGAAAAATTGCCTGCAGAATAATAGAATAAAAGATCTATTTAACTTTTGTACTTTACCACATTTTTAGACCGCAAACAAGCACAAAATATCGCCCTGCAAAATTGTCATAACAAAAAAAAGGGAGTGAAGAATCTCTCCTCACCCCTTTTTTCAAATTTACTTTTCAGCTTTTTAATTAAGCAACAACGTTAACTTTGCCGCCTGCTTTTTCAACAGCTGCAATGGCAGCCTTAGAAGCTGAATTTACGCTAATGGTAACATTGCTGGTGATAGCACCGCGAGCCAACAGACGAACACCGTCAAGCTTTTTGGAGATAACACCGGCTTCCATCAAAGCATTCACATCAATAGAAGCAGCATTCAATTTACCGGCATCAACAGCTTTTTGGATGGTATCCAAATTAACAACTGCAAATGTTTTAGCAAAAGGATTCTTGAAACCGCGTTTCGGAAGTCTGCGGTAGATAGGCATTTGACCGCCTTCAAAACCGTTAACAGCCACACCGGAACGAGATTTTTGACCTTTTTGACCGCGACCGGCGGTCTTACCGGAACCACTACCGATACCGCGAGCAACACGCTTGCGAGATTTTCTGGCTCCTTCGTTGTCTCTAATTTCGTTTAATTTCATTTTTCTTCACCTTAAACTTTTCAAAATCTTCCGGCAAGCGAGGCTCATCACCTCGCCTGTCTAACAGATTTTTATTCTTCGACTTTAACGAGGTGAGCCACTTTGCGGATCATACCTCTGATTGACGGAGTATCTTCCAATTCTCTAGTCTTGTACATTTTGTTCAAGCCCAAACCAATCAAGGTTTTTCTTTGAATCTCTGGACGACCGATCGGACTAGCGATTTGAGTAACTTTAATAGTCTTTTTATTAGCCATTATTAAGCCTCCTCAACCATTTTTGCGTTAGAAGAATTTTCGCGGCGGCTCACGATATCGCCAACCTTTTTACCTCTTTTAGCCGCAACCATTCTCGGAGAGTTGATAGATTCCAAAGCGTTGAAAGTAGCTTTAATCATGTTATACGGGTTGTTAGAGCCCAAAGATTTAGCAACAACGTCTTGAACACCCAAAACTTCAAAAATAGCACGCAACGGACCACCGGCAATAACACCGGTACCGGCAGGAGCAGTTCTCAAATAAACCTTACCGGCGCCAAAATGACCGGCAACGTCATGGTGAAGAGTTCTGCCCTCACGCAGAGGAATGCGAACCATATTCTTTTTAGCTTCGTTTGTAGCTTTAGAAATAGCGTCAGGAACTTCGGTTGCTTTGCCTGTGCCATATCCGACGCGACCTTTTTGGTCACCGACAACGACAACGGCGGCAAAAGACATATTACGTCCGCCCTTAACGGTTTTAGCTACGCGGTTAATATGAACCAGTTTTTCAACCAATTCATCTTTCTTTTCAGCCTTACGACGATCTACAGCTTGTGCCATTTAATCCTCCTAAAATTTCAGACCAGCTTCACGAGCTGCGTCAGCTAAAGCTTTTACACGACCGTGATAGATATAGCCGCCTCTATCGAAGACAACTTCACTAACACCATTCTTAACCGCTCTTTCAGCAACAGTTTTACCGATGAAGCTGGCAGCCTCAATGGTAGATGACTTTTTGATGTTATCGCGAATTTCTTTATCCAAAGTGGAAGCAGAAACAACGGTCACACCTTTGGTGTCATCAATAATCTGAGCGTAGATGTGCTTACCGCTGCGAAATACAGACAATCTCATCTTTCCATTCGCAGCTTTTTTCAAAGCAGCACGAACGCGGTTTTTTCTTTTTTGATTTTTTTCAAACAATTTACTTGGCGTACTCATTTGCTTAATCCTTATTTCTTCTTGCCTTCTTTACGACGGACATATTCGCCAACATATCTGACACCTTTACCTTTATAGGGCTCAGGAGATCTGTAATCGCGGATTTCCGAGGCAACTTGACCAACCAATTGTTTATCGGCGCCAAATACGGAGATTTGGGTCGGAGATGCACAAGTAATTTTGATACCTTCAGGAATTTCAAAATCAATATCGTGAGAAAAACCTAAAGACAAAACCAATTTTTTAGTGCCTTCAACACGAGCTTTATAACCAACGCCGATAAGTTCCATATCTTTTTTGAAACCTTCGCTGACACCTTTGATCATGGTGTTGATATTAGCTCTGGTTGTTCCCCACAAAGCACGAGCTTGTTTAGAAGTAGACAACGGGGTTACAACGACAGTGTTGTTTTCCAATTTAGCGACTACGTGGCTGTCATCATAAGCGAGGCTTAATTCGCCCAATTTACCACTTGCTTTAACAACGTTACCGTTGATAGCAACATTAACGCCATTAGGGATAATAACAGGATATTTTCCAACTCTAGACATATCAGTTTCTCCCTAAAATACTTGACAAAGAATTTCACCGCCAACGTTAGCTTTACGAGCTTCATGATCACTCATCACACCAGACGGTGTAGAGATGATAGAAATTCCTAAGCCGTTGTAAACTCTCGGCAAGTCTTTAACGCTTGAATAAACGCGACGACCCGGAGTAGAAACGCGGTAAATTTCGGTTATAACGGAAGTACCTTCATGGTACTTTAATTTAATGTGAAGTTCATCAACACCGGCTCTGACATTAACCTTTTCATATCCGGCAATGTAGCCTTCTCTTTTGAGAACTTCCAACACATTTTCACGCAAGCGAGAAGCCGGAGATACGACCTCAGATTTTTTCGCTCTTTGTGCGTTTCTAATGCGTGTGAGCATATCGCCCAAAGGATCACTCATAGACATTCTCGATTCTCCTACCAGCTTGATTTAACTAAACCCGGGATTTCACCTCTGCCGGCTTTCTCGCGCAATTCAACACGAGCAATACCGAACTTGCGGTAATATCCGCGAGAACGACCGGTCAACTTGCAGCGGTTTCTAAAACGGTTTGCTGCAGAGTTACGCGGCAGTTCTGCCAATTTCAAAGTCGCTTGGAATCTCTCCTCGGGAGAAATGGTTTTATCCATAACGATCTCTTTGAGTTTCAAACGGCGTGAAGCGAACTTCTTAGCCATTTTAGCTCTTTTCAAGTTTCTATAGATTTCACTTGTTTTTGCCATAGTTCAGTCTCCACTTAGTTCTTGCACGGCAAGTTAAATGAGGTCAGAAGAGCTTTAGCTTCTTCATCAGTCTTTGCACTGGTGCAGATGCAAACATCCAAACCGTGAATATTTTCAACTTTATCATAGTTGATTTCCGGGAAGATGATTTGCTCTTTAATACCGAAAGCAAAGTTACCGCGACCATCAAAGTTTTTACCGGTAATACCGTGGAAGTCACGAACACGCGGCAAAGCCATATTGATCAATCTTTCCAAGAACTCATACATTCTATCAGAACGCAGAGTTACTTTGCAGCCGATAGGCATACCTTCTCTGAGCTTGAAAGTGGCGATTGATTTGCGCGCATGGGTCAAAACGGGTTTTTGACCGGCAATCAAGGCCAATTCTTCAGCAGCAGTGTTGAGTTTTTTCTTATCGGTAACAGCGTCGCCGACACCAACGTTCAACACAATCTTTGTCAACTTCGGAATCTCATGTGGGTTTTTGTAACCGAATTTTTCCACAAGAGATTTCTTAATGACCTCGTTATAAAGTTTTTCAAAATTAGTCATTAGATTTTCCCCTATTTATCGATTACTTCACCGGATTTACGAGCGACGCGAACTTTTTTACCGTCAACTTCTTTGTAACCGACTTTGCTGGCTTTACCCGTTTTGGGGTCAACAATGGCTACGTTAGAAACGTTGATGGGAGCTTCTTTCGTAACAATGCCGCCAGGAGTAGTTTGGCTGGGTTTGGTATGTCTTTTAACCAAGTTGATACCTTGGACCACCACTTTACTCTCTTTAGGCAAAGCTTTTACGACTTCACCGGTTTTGCCTTTGTCTTCGCCGGACAAGACAATAACCTGATCGCCTTTTTTAATTTTCATCTTAGGCATATTATAAAACCTCCGGTGCTAACGAAATTATTTTCATAAATTTCTTTGCACGCAATTCTCTGGTAACGGGGCCAAAGATACGAGTACCGATAGGCTCGCCGTCCTTATTAATCAGAACTGCAGCGTTTTTGTCAAAACGGATAACACTACCGTCTTTACGTCTGATGTCAGAAGCTGTTCTAACAATCACAGCTTTTTGCACATCACCTTTTTTCACGCGTCCTTTTGGGATAGCGTTTGTAACAGAAACTACAATCACATCGCCGACCGAAGCATGCATTCTCTTGGAACCGCCAAGAACTTTAATGCACTGCACCTGACGAGCACCTGAGTTATCAGCTACATCAAGGTTGGTTTGCATCTGTATCATTTTTTAATTCCTTCTTTTTCTAGGCGTTATTAACGATTACAGTCCAAGTTTTGGTCTTAGAATATGGTCTTGATTCTTCAATCGAAACCACATCGCCGACTTTGAACTGATTGTTTTCATCGTGGGCAGCATACTTTTTGCTTTTACGAATGAATTTTTTATAAACAGGGTGCATAACTTGACGTTCAACTTTAACGACAACTGTCTTGTCCTGTTTATCGCTTACAACAACACCTTGAAGAATTCTTTTAGGCATATCGTTTCTCCTAACTATTCTTCTTGCGCTCAGCGATGAGCGTGTTGATTTTTGCTATTTCTCTACGGACATTTCTTATTACAGCAGAATTTTGCAATTGTCCAGTAGATTGTTGTACTCTTAAGTTAAATTGTTCTTTTTTCTTTTCGAGCAATTTAGCATTAAGTTCATCAATAGTCATAGCACGAAGATCTTTAACTTTAAGCATTAGCTTCTACTCCTTGCTCTGATTTCAATTTTTTAACAAATTTGGTTTTGATTGGGAGTTTGGCTGCGCCCAAAGCAAAAGCTGTGCGAGCTGTTTCTTCATCAATACCATCTGCTTCGAACATAATGCGACCCGGTTTAACGCGTGCGCACCAGTATTCGACAGATCCTTTACCTTTACCCATACGAACTTCAGCAGGTTTGTCTGAAACAGGAACGTCTGGGAAAATTCTGATCCATACTCTTCCGGCTCTTTTCATTTCACGAGTGATTGCACGACGAGCAGCCTCAATTTGGCGAGCTGTAATACGATCAGGTGTAAGAGCTTTCAATCCATATGAACCGAAACTTAATTCTGTGCCGCCCTTAGCATTGCCGTGAATACGGCCTTTGTGCTGTTTGCGGAACTTTAATCTTTTTGGACTTAACATCTTATTTTAACCTCAAAAATTATTTCTGTTCAGCCAACTTTTTGTCCTGAGCCATCGGATCATGAGCCATAATATCGCCCTTATAGATCCAAACTTTAACGCCGCAGGCACCGTAAGTTGTGTGAGCCGTAGAGGTTGCATAATCAATGTCAGCGCGCAATGTGTGCAAGGGAACACGACCTTCACGATAGTATTCTGTTCTTGCAATTTCAGCACCGCCTAAACGGCCTGAGCAGCTAACTTTGATACCTTCTGCACCCAAACGAAGAGCAGATTGCATAACTCTCTTCATGGCACGACGGAAAGCAACACGGCGTTCCAATTGTTGTGCAACAGAGTCAGCAACCAACTGAGCATCGAGCTCAGGTTTTCTAACTTCCAAAATGTTCAATTGGACTTCAGAGTCAGTCATTTTCTGAATTTGGCTTCTCAAATTCTCAATGTCTTGACCTTTTTTACCAATTACAACACCCGGTCTTGCAGAATGAATAGTAACTCTAGCCTTTTTGGCAGGACGCTCGATAACAATCTTGCTTACGCCGGCTTGAGCCAATTTCTCTTTCAAGAAATCTTTAATTTTCAAATCTTCGTGCAGGTAATCAGCATATTTTTCATCTGCATACCAACGAGAGTCCCAAGTGCGGTTAACTCCAAGACGAAGACCTGTAGGATTAACTTTTTGTCCCATTAACTTACTCCCCACGCTCAGATACAACGATTGTTAAGTTAGAGAAGGGTTTCAGAACTCTTGCTCCTCTACCGCGGCCTCTAGCGTGCATACGTTTCATTACCAAACCTTTGCCGACATAAGCTTCTTTAACAAAAAGCTTATCGATGTTTAACTGATGGTTGTTTTCAGCATTTGCAATAGCAGATTGTAAAACAGCCAAGGCAGCTTTTGCAATTCTCTTCTTGGAAAAAGTAAGTTCTGCAATAGCTTTTTCAGCATTCATACCACGGATGGTTTGAGCAACTAAGTTCAGTTTACGCGGACTTGTGCGAATAGCATTACAAATAGCAATAGCTGATTTTGCGTCTACTCTTCTTTCATTTTTAGTCTGAGCCATAATTAACCTCTCTTAGCTTTTTTATCAGCGGCGTGGCCATAGAAGGTACGTGTCGGAGCAAATTCGCCGAACTTGTGACCAACCATGTCTTCGGTAACCAAAACCGGAATAAATTTGTGGCCGTTGTGAACACCGAATGTCAAACCGACGAATTGCGGCAACATGGTGGAACGACGAGACCAAATTTTGATTACTTCGTTCTTGCTAGAATTTCTAGCATTTGCAGCTTTTTTCAGAAGATAGCCATCAACGAAAGGGCCTTTCCATACGGAACGTGTCATTAGCTTTTCTCCCTATTATTTCTTATTTTCATGACGGCTTCTCATAATGAACTTATCCGTCTTCTTGTTAGTACGAGTCTTATAACCCTTAGTCGGTTTACCCCAAGGAGTTGTCGGATGACGACCGCCGGAGGTTCTACCTTCACCACCACCCATCGGGTGATCAACAGGGTTCATAGCAACACCACGGGAAACAGGTCTCATACCCAACCAACGAGCGCGACCGGCTTTACCCAATGATCTGTTTTGGTTATCCGGGTTAGAAACAGCACCGACAGTAGCCAAGCACTCTTCACGAACAACACGGAGTTCACCAGAGCTCAATTTCAACTGAGCATAACCGGCGTCTTTACCAACGAGTTGAGCATAGCAACCGGCAGAACGAACCAATTGGCCGCCTTTACCAGCTTTGAGTTCAACGTTGTGAATAATAGTACCAACCGGCATATTTTTCAAAGGCATTGCGTTACCCGGTTTAATATCTGCTTTGTCGGCAGAAATGATTTTATCACCGGATTTAATTCTTTGAGGAGCCAAGATATAAGCCTTTTCGCCATCTTCATAGCTAATCAAAGCGATGAAAGCTGAACGGTTAGGATCATATTCGATTCTCTCAACAGTAGCCTCTACATTCATTTTGTTACGTTTAAAGTCAATAACGCGCAATTTGCGTTTATGACCGCCACCAATTCTACGACTAGTAACGTGACCAAAATTATCACGTCCGCCAGTTTTTGTCAAACCAATAGTCAAAGATTTCTCAGGGGCTCCTTTATAAAGCTCGGATCTATCAACGATTACAAGCTGACGAAGTCCAGGAGAAGTGGGCTTATAATTTTTCAATGCCATGTCTTATATTCCTGTAGTAACATCAATATTTTGACCTTCGGCCAAAGTAACAACAGCTTTTTTGTAGTCAGAACGTTGACCGACAAAACCTCTGAAGCGTTTTACTTTACCGAATTGACGAATTGTATTAACTTTGTTTACTGTAACGTTAAAGATGTTTTCAACGGCAGCTTTAACATCATCTTTAGTAGCAGACAAAGGAACCAAGAAGGTCACTTTACCAGCTTCTGAAGAAATCATAGATTTTTCAGTAATAACCGGACGTACGATAGTGTCATACATCTTAGCGGTTACATTGTTTGATTTTTTAGAGTTACTCATTTCAATCTTTCTCCCAAGCAAACAACCGCATCTTTAGTCAATACCAATTTGTCTTTTCTCAAGATGTCGTATACATTGGCACCGATTGTCGGCAAAACATCAACGCCGATAATGTTTCTGGAAGCCAATGCAAAGTTTTCATCAACTTCTTTACCATCGATAAACAAGCAGTTTGTCAAGCCGCAAGCTGCCAATTTGCTTTGCAAATCTTTAGTTTTCGGAGCAGACAATTTAGCTTCGTCGATGATAACGAGATTACCCTCTTTAGCCTTAGCAGAGAGAGCAGTTTTCAAACCGAGTTTTCTAAACTTCTTGGTCAGTTCGTGTGAGTGGTCGCGAACAACGGGACCAAATACAACGCCACCTTTTCTAAACTGAGTACCTTTGCGAGAACCTTGACGAGCATTACCTGAACCTTTTTGTTTGAACGGTTTTGCAGGTGTCAAAGCAACTTCACTGCGGCCTTTGGTTTTGTGGTTACCAGATTGCAATCTGGCCAACTGCCAATTTACAACGCGGTGCAAAATGTCAGCGCGAACTTCCAAGCCAAAAATAGACTCGTCAAGCTCAATTGAACCAACATTTTTATTATCTAAATTCAAGATGTCCTGTTTCATAATTTACTTTCCTTTTTCCATTATGCATTCTCAGCTGAAGTAGTTTCAGCTTTAGCTGCAACAGGTTCATCAACTTTCTTCAAACCGGCAGGCATCGGCAAGTTAGAAGCAGCAGCTTTCTTTACGGCATCGGTAACGTAAACCCAAGCGTTTTCACCACCCGGAACGGCACCTTTAACCATAATAAGACCTCTGCCGGCATCAATAGCGGCAACTTTCAAGTTTTGAACGGTAACGCGTTCATCACCCATATGGCCGGCCATTTTTTTGCCTTTGAATACCTTACCTGGATCTTGTCTTTGTCCTGTAGAACCATGAGCGCGGTGAGAAATGGATACACCGTGAGATGCTTCCAAACCGGCAAAGTTATGACGTTTCATAACACCGGCAAAACCTTTACCTTTTGAAGTTGAGCAAACATCAACATATTGACCAGCAACAAAGTGTTCTACAGATAATTCGCTGCCGACAGGAAGCAAGCAGTCTTCAGAAACTCTGAATTCAGCGAGCTTTTTCTTCGGCTCAACATTAGCTTTAGCGAAATGTCCTTTAAGAGGTTTGGATACGTTTTTAGCTTTGACAGCACCTGTTCCGAGTTGAACAGCTGTATATCCGTCTCTTTCTTGAGTTTTGACATCAACAACTTGCAAGTTGTCAACGGCCAAAACGGTAACCGGGGTATGAGAACCGTCAGCAACGAAAATGCGAGACATTCCAAGCTTTTTTGCGATCAGACCCGTACGCATTATTATTTTTTCCTTTTCTAATTGGTTGACAATCTATCAAAGTAAACTGCCAACATTAAATTAATTACAATTTGATTTCTACATTAACACCGGCAGCCAAATCAAGCTTCATCAAAGCATCAACTGTTTGCGGTGTGGGATCTACGATATCAAGAAGTCTTTTGTGAGTTCTGATCTCGAATTGTTCACGAGATTTTTTATCTACGTGCGGAGACATATTTACAGTAAACTTCTCAATTTGAGTAGGCAGAGGAATAGGTCCTCTTACATTTGCCCCGGTTCTTTTAGCCGTGTGCACGATTTCTTTGGTAGAAAGGTCGAGCAAGCGATGGTCAAAAGCCTTGAGGCGAATTCTGATATTTTGTGTTTCCATCATTTTAAATTTTATTCCTATAACTAGACAGTAAAATTTTAGTCACAAAATTTTAGATGTGGTAAAACCCTACCATCTAAAAAGTTAAACTCAACAAATCATTGGAAAATCAATAACTTGTGTTATGGTTTATATCGCATTTTCAGGGCAGATTCGCACCTTTTCCCTCAAATGCAAAGGCTTTGTAACATAATTGAGTCTAATTTGCAAGCAAAAAATTGCATAATTTTGCATTTTTTTCAAGGCTTAAAACCTTATCCAGACTCTTGTTGAGTCAGGTTGACAAAATTTTTAAATTCGAGTCTATTTTTTGCAGAAAAACCAAAAATTTATGGAATCGATTCAAAGACTTACTTCATTTAAACCAAAAAAAAGCACCTCACTTTTACAAGTGAAATGCTTTTTTATCTCAGACCTCAGCCAAGTTCTCTTTCAAATTTTGCAAAATGGCTAAAATTTCTTCTTTTTTCATGTCTTGACTGAGCACAACATCACGTTCGAGCACAAAAAAACTGTTTTCAAATGCTTTGCGCATTTTGTCTGATTTTTTGATGTGTAACTCTTCAATACCGTAAACTGTCACCGCAGCACACCATAAATGCACGCGCAGATCTGTTTCCTCAGGCAAGAGGCTGACACCGTCAAACCCCCAGTCTTCCAATTTCTTAATAATTTCTAACGTTTCCATAATTTATATTATTAAGATTTTTAACTTTTTTCGTCTTTTTCAAAAGCCGCCGTGAGTGTTCCGACAAAGACAAAAAATATAATCCAAATAATGGTGCTGCGAATTGGAGCACTATCGCAACTCCAATAATATTTCAAGCGCAGGCCATAATTTTGGATATGACTTTCTTCACTCAGGCAAAACTTATTGCCCCGAAGCGCATAAAGATAATATGTCTTTTCCAGTTCAATAGGTTTATTGCTGACAATATCTTGTTTGCTGGCAATTTTGATTTTATTACCGCGATTATCCAAGACATAATCAACAACCTTCGTATCGGGAAAGTCATTTGCCGTGCCGACAAGCTCCGTTGTCCAGCCTTTTTCCATGACTCTAATTTGTGCCTTTGCCTCCCATTTTTTGTTTGAAAACAAATAAGGAAAGAAAAGAAAACCAAAAAACACAAGTGCAATCAAAGTCACCACCGGCGCTTTGAAGCGAGAAAAAATTTTTTTCATATGCAAATCTAATATTTTAATTAATAATTTGTTTCTTAATCAAGAGCTATACAATTTTGTCCATTAAGTCAACAAAAAAAGCATCTCACCTCATTAAAAGTGAAATGCTTTTTTGATAATTTCTACAGTCTTCCGTTATTTTCCATAATTATGTTTCAGACGATAACGGATTTTTTCTTTAATGTGTTCTTTTTTGATTTTTTCGGCCGCGGCGGCTTTTTCTTTTGCCAATCGCTGATTTACACACCAATTGTATGCGTAAATCTGCAATAGGCTTTGCATTTCAGCTGAAACAGATTTCTCACCCAATGCTTGTCTGACAATATGCAAACAATTGGAAGGCAAAGACAAATAAATATTATGTCTTTGTAAGAATTCCTTGCCGTTTTTCAAAGTCAAGTCCGGCATAAGATTAAAGCTGCCTGGCAATTCAAACCTCTTACCGGCATGGTTCAGCACCAGCTCAAAAGAGTAATGCCTCCGGATTGTCACCATTCCTTTTTTGTGCCAATCAAAAGACTCTTCCTCTTGGTGCTCAGGCACATCTACCACAACCAACTCTAAATCTTCTTTTCTAACAGAAGACCAGTCAATTGCGGCAATTTCTGCCTTGCGTTTTTGCTCTGCTCGGATCCGCTTTTGCTCCTCTATTTCTGACAAACAAGCTTCTGCTCGAGCATCTACAGGAACATACTCATCGGGAGCGAGCCCCCAATGTTTGATTTCTTTAAAAGGACGAGAATAAATAAATTCTCTAGCCTTTTCTATCTCCTCATCACTCATCTGAGCAATGATTTCTTGAACTGTATTACCCTGATGTTGCTTTAACCAACGAGAAAAAACAATGTCGCGACCAAAAAATAAGGACACCTTTTCAAAAAAATTTTTTTTCATAATTGTATTTTAATTTATAATTTATTTACAAACAAAACATACCACAAATTTCACCTTCTGTAAATAGACAAAATTTCAAAAAAAGCCGCCCGAAACAAGAGCGGCTTAAAATTTGAGATAATAAAATCAGATTTTCAAAATCTCGGGCATTTGCTTGCGCTTAAACGCCATTTTATGATATTGCTTAATCACCCAAGAAATAGTTTTTTCATCATATCCCAGCGCCGCAATCTCAGCCTCATTTTGATGTTCATCAAGATACTGATGCAAAATGCCATCCAAAACAGGATAAGGCGGCAAAGAATCTTCGTCTTTCTGCCCGTCGCTGAGTTCGGCCGAAGGTGCGCGGTTAATCACTTCTTCGGGGATAACATAACCTTGCTGATTGCGCCAGCGCGCTATATCAAAAATCGTGGTTTTATACAAATCACCAATCGGCAACAAACCGCCACAAGTGTCGCCATAAAGCGTGCAGTAGCCCATCGCCGCTTCCGACTTATTGCCGCAAGACAAAACCAACGCCCCGTTCTGGTTAGAATAAGCCATCAAAATTTTGCCGCGTTCGCGTGCTTGCAAGTTTTCCATTACCAAGTTTTTCGGCTCTTGACCAAAAGCTTGGGTCAAAAATTGCTTTTGCGCTGCGATAATCGGTTCAATATCCAAAATCTGATAAGCAAAGCCGTTCAAATCCGCCAGTTTTTGTGCAATTTGCAAACTTAAATCCGAAGTGTGTTTGGTTTTCATCATCAAACAAGATACATTTTCTTTGCCCAAAGCATCGCAAGCCAGCACCGAAACCAAAGCGGAATCCATACCGCCAGACAAGCCCAAAATCACTTTTTTGAAACCGTAACGCTGACAATAGTCTTGCAAACCGTTTTTCAATTTGTTCCAAATTTTTTCCATAGTCTTATCTCCTGAATTGATTTTGATAATGTTGAATCATGGCCTGTTGTTTTTGATAAAGCGGTGCATTCATGCCCACACCGTAGCAATGCGGATTATGCAACCGTTTATATTCTTCCGGCAAAGCCTGCAAATTGCGCATTGTGGCTTGCTGGATTTCGTAAAGAGAGCGATTTTTGTGCTTTTCATTGACCTTACCTTTTTGCACCACATCTTGCAACAACAATTGCGCTTGCGTTCCGGCTGCAAAATACCGCGGTGCTTGGGTTTTATCTTGCAAATGATAAGATACCAAAGGCTTTATCAAAACCCCGTTTTGTAAATAATCCGCATCTTGCGAAACAACCACGTCTCCGTTATATTTTCCGTCTTGTAATAAGCGAATGACATTGGTTTTTCCGGGGATGGTGGTTTTATCGCCGGCCACCTTGATTTTATCTTCGCCCTCATAATTTTTGGTTTTATAGACGCAACCCAGCGCCGGCATATCATCGGCACGCACCAACTTGGTGCCGAGCGCAAAGCTGTCAATCGGCGCTTTTTGCACTTTGATTAAATCTTCGATAATATATTCATCCAAATCATTTGAGGTAATAATTTTTGTCTGCTTCATACCGGCATCATCCAAAAGTTTGCGCGCTTGCTTGCTCCAATAAGCCAAATCGCCGGAATCAAGACGAATACCCTTGAGCGGAATTTTGGTTTCCTCACTTGCTTTAATCGCGTTCAAAATGCCTTGTCTGGTTTCATAAGTATCGGGGAGCAAAATGCCGTCATAAGGATAGGTCTGCAAATAGGCTTTGAAAGCATCAACCTCATTTTCAAAAGACATAATCCAAGAATGTGCCATCGTGCCGACCGGCGGAATATGATAAGTCCGCGCCGCCGCCACGTTGGAAGTTGCCACACATCCGCCGATAAAGGCCGCACGCGTCGGCGAAAAACCGCCCTGCTCCATCGCTCGACGCAAACCAAACTCCATCACCGGCCTTTGGATACCGTCGGATTGCGCTGCATAGACCGCGCGTGCCGCTTTGGTTGCGACCGTGTTTTGTGAGTTAAGAATATTCAATAACGCCGCTTCCACCAATTCCACCTGCCAGTTTGGTCCGCTGATGCTGTAAAGCGGCTCTCCGGCAAAAACGAGTTCTCCTTCCGGCACGGCTTTCACATCAACTTGCAACTTTTGGCTTCTGAGTGCAGTTAAAAAATCTTGAGAAAAAAGCGGCTCGCCGTTACTGTTTTTTTGCGCGGCTAAATAGGCAATATCTTTGTCCGTCACCTGCCAATTTTCCACCCATTCGAGAAATTCGCCCAGCCCGGCCGAAACGATATAGCCGCAATCTTTGGGCATTTTTCTAAAAAAAGCCTCCGAGGTTTTATGCTCGTTTTGCTTGCCGGCAGCAAACCAACCGCCGCTCATGGTCAAATGATAAAAATCGCACCACAACAAACTGCCTTCATTAATCAAATTTTGTCTCATCTTAAATCTCCCTTGCCCCTTTAACCAAATTGAACTGACATTTTTTCTCATTCAAAGCCATGCGAAAAAACTGCTTTGAAGTCATCATTTTAAGACTTCCTTTTTCCACTGCTTTTTGATAAGCCTGTTGTTGGATGATTTCCGGCATTTGTTGGTTCGCTCCCAAGCACAAATCTTCTAAGATTGTGACCTTGGCACCGCGGCTCAAAAATCCGTTCATTGCTTGTTTCACGCAAATATCGGAAAGCACGCCGCAAAGATAAACTTCTTTGCCCCTCCAGTCTTGCTGTAAAACGGCATAAGTCTTTTCTTCATTCCACAAATTGGTGGTCGATTTATAGAGGTTTATAACCGGGATATTGTCCTTAAATTCGGCAGCCTTTTGCCAACCCCAAGTACCGTAAATGGTATGCGGCGGAAAAGATTGTGCTTCTTTGGTTTCTGGATATGTCTCGGCAAAATGCGTGTCCGCCGCATCAATAATCTGCGTGAACATTCCTTTTTGCAGAGATTGGTTAAATTGTTGATGTCTTTCAATCAACTCAGGATTATTAAGAGTGAGGTTACCGTTTTCGGCAACAAAATCGTTCTGAAAATCTATACGAACTAAAGTGCACTCGTTCATTTATTATACTCCTTAGGCTTATCAGGTTAATCAAGCGACCTCTCTTCCATAAGCCCTGCGGAAGACCAAGGTCGATAAATAAAAATTTTAGAGAATAGCTTTTCTTTTGTAGAAATGATCTTCAATCAGCTGATAGTTTTCCGGGTGAATAAAGTTTTTCCAGCGTTTGTCGCCAAACTTAATCATATCGCGCACCATCGTGCCGGTCACAAACGGAAAATCTTCCGACGTGCGGTCAACATATTCAATATTTTTAAAAGCTTCTTTGAACCAATGCGCATCATAAGAACTACCGGCATAGTAGACATCGGGACGTCCGAGTTGCGGCAGGCTTTCGTGCATAAAGTCCAAAACATATTCCGCCCATTCCGCCGGATTGTTGATGTCAAACAAACCGATGATTTTCAAACGCGGATAATCGGGTGAATTGCGATAGACATTTTGAATCATCTTTTTGCGCGTGGTATAGTTAAGAGGGTTGCGCTCGGTGCCTTGTTCTTGGATAGACCCCAAGATGATGGTGACCTGCGCACAATCTTTAAGCATACGGTCAATCAAACGGGCATGCCCAATATGGAAAGGCTGCGCGCGCATAATGCTCAAACCATGTTGATATTTATATTCAGACATAAAAAAACTCCTTATTTCAAGGAGCCGACATCAGAAAGATTTTTATTTCATTTTAGAAACTGATAAATTTAGATAGCGTGTGCAAATAAAGTGATTTCTAGTGGCGAGAAAAATTTTAGTGTACAAACCAGTACATGAATTTTTCGAGACCGCGTAAAATTGCTTTAGTTGCCAGCTAGATGAATTTATCCATCTTCGAACTCGGCTCAAGTTACTTTAGCGCCCCTCGTCCATAAGCCCTTCGGACGACCGGAACAATTATTATCATAAAGATAAAAAATAAAATTGCAACAAAAAAAGAGCTTGGAAAATATCCAAACTCTTTTTTTATTTCTTTTCAAAGAAGCTTACGATGGCGATCGTAAAGCTCTTTCAGTTTTGCCATGACAATCGGCAAAGCCAGGGATTTAAACTCTTCGGCTGTGCCCAACTTGTCTTGAAAGAGATAGCGCCATTGCAAAAAGTTGAGCCAAAGGGTTTTCCCTTCAAAGTCTTTGACAATGCCGCGTGCATTCCAAAACATCAGGGAAAAAACTCTTTTTTGCGCCACAATTTTCTTGGCAAGGCGATACTTTTGCAAATCTTCCATCAGAGTCACGCCAAAATCAGACGCTACAGTTTGTTTCAGTGCTGATTGCAATTGTTCTTGAGCCAGATTAAAGGCTTCTTCATAAACCAACGGCACTTCAAAAAGTGTATCACTCTGACTTTTTGTCACAGTGAGAAGAACCACGTCGTCATAATTTTTGGCATAATAAAGTTCTGCCACTTTAGCCAAAGCTTTTTGATAATCGGCCAAAGTCATCTCAGGCTTGGAGATGAGATTAAGAAATCTTTTCATTGTTCCAAAAGTTCAATGTATTTCTGATTAATTTGCTCAATTCTCTCTGCCATAGTCGGGAAAAAAGCTTGTTTGAAGTCTTCCGCTGTGCCATATCTATCTTTATAAATATAGCGCCACTGCAAATACTCCAAATAACTGAACTTTTCTTCCAGCTGATCAACCCAAATCCAAGATTTCCAATACGATCTGGACCAAATTTTACCATGATGCAAGAAACCTTGAAGAGATTTATATTTCTTCAACGCAGCTTCCATCCCATTACCCAGCTCTTCTGTCAAAGGGTGATCAAACCGAAATTCCAAGATGTCTTTAATTTGTCTTAAAGAATTCAAGCGCAAGGTTTGGACGTTAGCTGTGATATCATCCAAACGAACATATGCTCCGGAAAGGATATATCCGCATTGAAGATCATAAAAATTTTCTGCCGCAACGACGGCCATTTCCTGATACCACTCCAGAGGCATTTTTTGCTCTGAAAGTTGGTCTACAAACTCATTAAACTTCATAATTTCTTTAATTTTAAGATTAATAATTATTTTATGAATCATAACATATTGCACTAGACAAATTTGTCAACAAAAACTTTTTACACCTCAAACACCAACATTGATGATATGGCTTCCAATGAGATTCCGAAACAAGCTCGGAATGACCTAGACGCCTTCCCTTTTCTACGAGGCACTTATAGAAACTCGATAATTGAGATGAGTAGAAGCAAAAATAGAAAAGCCGAAAATCCTAGTAACCGCTAAGTAAAAATGCCTTTAATATGGCATTTTTATCTGCAAGGTCTTTGGAACATCTTGTTGAGCTAGGTGATGATAATCGCCGCAGCGAAACTAGATGCCTAAGCAAAGAAGTACATGAATTTCGACCGTTCTGTAGTTTTTACGCTCATCATCATCTCTACGAACTTTCCACGAAGCACTTTTTTAGAACGCAGAGAATAGTTCAGATAGAGTGAAAATAAGAAAGGGAAAAATCCTAATGTAGTTAAGCCTACATGAATTTTTCCCTTTTCGAAATTTTCGCTCTAGGTGAGCTGTTATATGCCTTCTAAATCATAAAAGCTCAAGATTTGCGGCTTATAGCGTGAAAAACAAAGCGGTCGAAATTCTAGTGTACAAGAAGTACATGAATTTCGACCGTTCTGTAGTTTTTT
>CALXWB010000008.1 GCA_944392225.1 uncultured Alphaproteobacteria bacterium
CGTTTAGGGGATGCCAGTGCTAAAGGCTTATAGCCGCATATGAAGAACCCCGCGTTTTACGCGGGGGTTTCTTTTTGCAGAAGATAGACATATTAACCAAACATTAACCCGGCATATGGTAGTTTAAAAGACGGATGAAAAGGTTTGAGTAAGAAAACCGCATCCAAAGTATTGCAATATATCAAAAAGTAGTTGGTGGATATGTCAGAAATAAGTTTAACAGCGTCCATGCGCAGCAATTTGTTAAGCTTGCAACAAATCTCAAAGTTGCAAGATAGCACGCAATTACGCTTATCCACCGGCCTCAAGGTTAATTCCGCCATAGATAATCCCAGTTCCTATTACACCGCCAGCTCGCTGAATAACCGAGCGGAGGATTTGTCGGCCTTGCTTGATTCGATGGGGCAATCGGTGCAAACCATCAAAGCCGCAACAGAGGGGATAGAAAAAGCGGAAGATTTATTAGAGCTAGCCAAAGCCACGGCAACCGATATTTCAGAAAAGCTTAGCAGTGAAAATATTTTTGCTATCGTCAGCACCAAGAGTGAATTGTTAAACGCCGTCGATAAATGGGAAAGCGGCAACGGTCTAATTGTTTTGGCAGAAGATATCAATATGGGCTCAACTAAGTTAGAGCTCAAAGACAATCAAAAATTGGTGGGCTTAAACTATATTGACGGTTCACAAAAACGCGCTGAACTAAGCTGGACTTTTGCAGCCGGCAGCGCAGATGGTCGCGGTATGATAACGGCAGAAGATAACCTGCTATCAGACATCAAAATCACCTATAACTCTGATAATATTGATTCTGCGAACAAATCCTTTAATGCGATTTATAACGATGGCCACAAACTCAACCTGCATAATGTCGATTTGACCGTGAATCATACGGCAACAGGGGTGACCGGACAAATAATAAGTGGCATAGAAAATGTTAATAGAGGATCAATCCATATGAGTGGAAATGTGACGCTAAATTCAACTTCACCCAATATAGCAAACAGAAGACTGATCAATCATCAAGATAAAGCATGTCAATTGGTGTTAGAAGAAGGTTCGCATTTAGATATAAAGACGCAAGGTTCCGGTACACGTGTGATAAATTCGGGTTCTAATGTATTTCTAGGTGATGTTGTTGATAATAGTTTAGGTGGAAATACGGAGAGTTTTATTAATGGAACTTTTTCTTTTTATCAAAAATTTTCATTTAAACAGATTGCAACAACTTCAACAGCACTTTTCTATAATTCAGATGTTTCTTTTTATGGACAAACAGCAATTGAAATTAGTGGACATAACCATAAAATTTTTAGTGGCGGAACTAGCAATATATATGGTCAGTTTATAGTATCTGAGACGGGAGCAATAGATACTAACTCTAATCAGTTGTTGTTAAACCATACCATTAACATTCATAGCGGGGCAGAAGTATGGCTTAATCAATCTGCAGGTTCAAATTTTATAAGTAACAGAACAGAAAATCAAATTAACATTTCCGCCGGGGCGAAATTTGGGGTGAAGAAAGATAATAGTGGGATTGATAAGCTTTATCAGGCAGATAAAGATACCAATATTACGACTTCATCCGCTGAACAAGTTGATGACTTTGTCGGCGTGGACGGATTGTCGGTGACAGGTACTTTTCCACAATCGGCTTATGATGCCGCCATGGCTGACTTAACCGCAGAAATTGCAAAAATCGGCACCAGAAGTCATGAAAGCACGTTGAATGATAAAGACAAAATCTCCAACTATCAAACAAGCTTGACACAAGGGCAAAAATATACCGATATCATCAAACAATATGATGATTTAATCAAAGATAGCGCTTATAAAGGTGTGAATCTGTTACAAGGCGATGACCTCAAGGTGATTTTCAACGAAAACCGCAGTTCAACGGTTGATGTCTTGGGGCAAGATATTCGTTCCGATGAAATCGGTTTAATCACCACCGATTGGAAATCTTTGGCCGATATTAAACAATCTTTTGATGAACTCACTAATGCCAAAAACACTTTGCGCTCGGCATCAACCAAGCTTGGCAACTATTATTCGATTATTACCGAGCGTGAGACATTCACCGATAATTTGATTAATGTATTGCAAGAAGGTGCGGATAAATTGACATTGGCGGATATGAATGAAGAGTCTGCCAATATGCTCTCTCTCCAAACCCAACAGCAATTGGCAATTAATTCCCTCTCGCTGGCATCACAATCATCGCAATCCATTTTGCGCCTATTCTAGACACAAACCCTCCGCCCAAAACGAGAAGAGCATCGCGGTCCTCTCGGCACCGCCCACTCGGCAGTCAATTGATGGGATCAAACTGCCTCCAGTTTGTGGCTTCAGCTTGTCAAACGCGCTACGTTTGTGGCTCTTGCTTTTTCTTTCATCAAACCATATATTTTATTTATACAAAAATAAAAGGAGGTAAAATATGGAATTTTATGATTTATTGCGCAAGCGTTATTCTGCCAGAAAATATTTACCCAAAAAGGTTGAATCGGCAAAATTGGTGCAGATTTTGGAAGCAGCGAGGATTGCGCAGACAGCCAAGAATTTGCAACCGATAAAGATTATTGTTTGCGACAATGAAGAAAGTTTGGGTAAAATTTCCAAAGCAGCCAATATTTATGGTGCGCCGATGGCTTTGTTGGTTTGCGGTGATTTGGACAAAGCTTGGCATCGGGAATGGGATGGCAAGTTGAGCCAAGATATTGATACCGCAATTGTGACCACGCATATGATGTTGGAAGCAACCAACCAAGGTGTAAACAGCGTTTGGGTTTGTAACTTTAAGCCGGATATCATACGTGCCGAATTTAACCTGCCGCAAAACCTGGTTCCTGTTAATATTTTGGTTTTGGGCTATGCCGATGGTGAGCCGCCGTCATTGGAGCGTTTTAAAGAGCGTCGTAAAAAACTGGACGAGATTGTTTCATACAATCATTTATAAAAAAGAAAAAAAGCAGATAAAGAGCAAAGTTATCTGCTTTTTTTATGCTGCTTGCGTCCATTTGCCGTTTTCATCTTGTTTCCAATAATAAACATCGATAGCGGCAGATTTAAGCTCTTTCCAAAAAGCTCTGGCCTGTGTGAGCGAGGTATTGTCATTGCCGTCAAAAATATTGAAGACGCGCTCAAATTTTTGCAGTTCATCGAGTGAAATTTTGGCCCCGTCAACCAAAAACAACAAGCATGCCTGGTTGGGGTTATCATCTCCTGAAGTGAGCCAGATAGGTTGTTGCGCCGCAAAGCCGTCTTTTTTGGAGCCATGCGGAATGAAAGAAGCTTCGGCATAAGTCCAGAGGTGAGAATTTAAGAATTCCACACGTTCATCGTTACCAACCTTGACCAAAATATTTTTTTGCAAAGCATAAGCTTTTTCCAAGAGCTTGGGCAAAACATCTTCCAAAGTTTGTTTTTGCAAATGATAAAAATCAACGCGAGACATTTTCTTTCTCCTCATTTAACTTAACCGCCACAAAATAAATCTGCTCGCCGCTTTTAATTTGCAAAAGCAAAGGTTTGCTATGGGCCCGTTTTGCCTCTGTAACATGCGTTTGCACATCGGCCACATCAATCACGGGGCTCTTGTCAATAGAAACGATTATATCTCCGGGTTTTAAGCCTTTTTGCGCAGAGTCTCCATTGGCAAGAACTTGTGTGATGACAACACCTTTCTCGGTGGATAGAAGTTTATATTTATCGGCCATCTGTGCGGTGATGGAAGAAATGCCCAATCCCAAATCTTCAATTGCGGTGGCCGAATTTTCCACGATGGCTTGAGGCAAATCTATGGCTGAAGAGGCCGATTTTTGTTCGGGGACATCTTCCGGCATTTTTTCAATTTTAATATTGAGAATTTGCGGCTTATTATCGCGCAAAATTTCAATTTCAACAACTGTGCCGATAGGCGTTTCTGCCACCATGCGAGAGAAATTTTGCGTATTATCCATCATATGATGGTTGAATTTATAAATAATATCTCCGGCCTTAATTCCGGCTTTGGCAGCACTGGAGCCTTCCGTCACTTCGGTGATGATGGCGCCGTGCAAAATATCGGCATTCAAGCTTTGCAGCATTTCATCATCAAGTGCCTGCATTTTAATACCGATCCACCCACGTTCAACTCTGCCTGATTTTTTAAGCTGATTTATGACAAATTGGATTGAGTTAACGGGAATGGCAAAGCCCACGCCCATACTGCCGCCGTTGGTTGAAAAAATGGCAGTATTGACGCCGATGAGCTCGCCTTGCATATTAAACATCGGGCCGCCGGAAGAACCTTGGTTGATGGATGCATCGGTTTGGATGAAATTGTCATAAGGCCCGGTTTCAATATCTCTGGATTTTGCCGAGACAATACCGGCCGTAACACTGCCACCGAGCCCAAATGGGTTGCCGATGGCCAAAATCCAATCACCGACCCGAATTTTGTCAGAATCACCAAACTTAACCGGGAAAAGAGGCTGTTTTGCTTCAATCTTGATTAAGGCGATATCCGTTTTGGCATCTTTGCCGATGAGTTTTGCTTCATAAGACTTATTATTGGCAAGCGTCACGGTAATGCTTTGCGCTTTATCAATCACATGGTTATTGGTCACGATAAAACCATTATTATCAATAATGAACCCCGAGCCCAAAGAAACTTTGTTGGTTATGGGCGCATTGAAAATTGAATCAACCGTGGTTTCAATATGATTTTCCGATTCTTCTTCAGCCAGAGCATCATGTGTGGTGGAAATATTGACGACCGACGGCATGAGCTTTTCAACCAAATCGGCAAAAGAAGGAAAAACGTTTTGAGCCTGAGCAGAGGAAATGCTCAGCCCCAAAAACAAACAACTTGTTAAAAAAATTTTTTTCAACATCATTATTTTTATTTTCCAACTTTAGGTGTTTGGCCAAAAAATTCAAAAAATTCGGAATCCGGGGCCAAAACCATGGAAGTTTCACCTTTGTTCAAAGCGTTGCGATAAGCCTCAAGGCTGCGGTAATAAGCATAAAACTTGGGATCTGTGCCGGCGGCTTGATTCCAAATTTCAATGGCTTCTTTGTCACCGTTACCGCGGATGATTTGGGCTTGCTTTTCTGCATCGGCAATGATGATTGTGCTTTCTTTTTCAGCCAGGGCTCTGATTTGTTGCGAGAGCTGTTGACCTTGACCGCGAAATTCTTTGGCTTCTCTTTCGCGTTCGGATTTCATGCGTGCATTAATAGCTTGCAAAACCTCAATCGGTAAATCGGCACGGCGGATTCTCACATCGGCAACGCTGACACCAATCTGTGCGGCATCAACTTTAACGGCAGAGCTGATATCTTGCATGATTTGCGTTCTTTGTTGTGAAAGCAGCTCTTGCAAAGTGATTCGACCCAAAATTTTGCGCAAAGAAGAATTGACGATTTCTTCCAGTTTGCTTCTGGCTTGTTCCTCGGTGCGCACGGTTTGATAAAACTTCAGCGGATCCACAATTTGATAACGGGTAAAACTGTCAACATCCAAACGTTTTTTATCATTCAACACAACTTCTTGTGCCGGCGGGTCAAGATTGAGCAAACGCTTGTCATAAAGAATAACATTTTGGATGAAAGGTGTTTTGATTTTAAGGCCAGGTTCTTTAACCTCGCGCACCGGCTCGCCAAATTGCAGGACGATGGCCTGTTCGGCTTGTCCCACAACATAAAACGTATTCGCGGCAACCAAAAGCACAACGGCGCAAACAATAAGAGAAAATACTTTAACTTTATCACTCATCATCTTTACTCCTGAACATTTTTGTTGCGGCTAAGTTGATCCAACGGCAAATAAGGCAAAACATTGCTTCCTTTGTCGGAAGGATTGATAATCACTTTGTTGGAATTTGCCAAAACATTTTCCATGGTTTCCAAATACATACGTTTGACAGTCACGTCTTTGCCGTTGAGGTAAGCATTATAAACCGAGAGAAAACGTTCGGCTTCACCTTTGGCTTTGCTGACAACGGCTTCACGATAAGCCTCGGCATCTTGCACGCGTTTGGAAGCCTCACCTTTTGCCTTGGGCACGATTTCATTGCGGTAAGATTCCGCCTCGTTTTTGTAGCGTTCCATATCGGCTTTGGCACGTTGCACTTCATTAAAAGCATCAACCACTTGTTTCGGTGGATCAGCCTTTTGCAGCTTAACACGCACGATTGTTATGCCGGAACCAAACTCATCAAGCACTTTTTGCAACTCGGCTTTGGTTTCATCTTCAATTTTGCCGCGATCTCCCGTAATGATGGATTGCATTTGCGATTGGCCGACAATTTCGCGCAAGACGGATTGCGCAGCCACACGCACGGTTTGGTCGGGGTCACGCATGTTAAAGAGATAATCTTTGGCATTGCCCACTTTCCACACAATGGTGAGGTTGATATCAACAATATTTTCATCGCCGGTCAGCATATGGCTTTCGGTAAAAGATTTCAGCGGGTCGGAGTTATAAGTATTTCCGTTGCGGATTCCCATAGCATTGCGCGGAGAATAAGCTTCCTGCACCCCGAGGTTAATACTTCTTTCTTGAGAGAAGTTAACCTTTTTAACGGTTTCAATGGGGTAGGGCAGGTGATAATGCAAGCCGGCATCTGTGGTTTGTGTATATTTTCCAAAGCGCAAAACCACACCTTGCTCGTTCGGCTGCACCTGATAAAAACCGGTTGCCAGCCAAACCAAAACAACCAAAACAATAATCAATCCCAAATTGATGTTTGGTCCTTGAATATTATCGCCTTTCATGGTTTGGATTTTCACAACTTTGGGCTTTTTTTCTTCAACCGGAAAGGTTTGCCAAGGGTTATCCGGCTCATTGTTTCCCCAAGGCCCTTCAATTTTTGCCATAAAATTTTCCTCTTATAATCATTTGACTTAAACAAATATATAATATAAATAAGAGTTCAATACATTCAAGAAAAGAGAGTTTTATCAACAGGAACAAAAATCATGGAAGATAAGATTAAAGCAATTGTTGAACAATTTTTTAGCCCGGAAAATATTGAAAGTGTCAAAATTTTTGGCCAGAGAGCCATCATAACCTTAAGAAACGTGGCAGAAAATCAAGAGTTGGAAGATTTGGCCAAAAAATCTCTTCTGGCAATTGACGGGGTGGAAAAAGTTTCCATTGTTTATACGGCAGATAAAAAAGTGCAAAATCTGCGTCCGCAACAAGAAAAATATAATGTCAGAAATGTGAAAAAAATCATAGGCGTGGCTTCAGGTAAAGGTGGTGTCGGCAAATCGACGACATCGGTTAACCTGGCTTTGGCTTTGAGCAAAGCAGGATTGAATGTGGCTCTGTTTGATGCCGACATTTATGGCCCCTCGGTGCCAACCATGTTAGGCTATGAAGGGCAAAATTTGGCCACGGTTGACGGAAAGAGCTTTGAACCGTTTGAAGCCTGCGGTATTCAGTCTATGTCCATCGGCACGCTGATAGACAGAAACCAGCCGCTGATTTGGCGCGGAGCCAAAGCCTGCGGTGCCATAGAACAGCTCTTAACGGAAACCAATTGGCATAATGTCGATGTGATGGTGATAGACATGCCGCCCGGCACCGGGGATATCCAAATCACCTTATCGCAAAAGCTGGATATGGATGGTGTGGTCATTGTTTCCACCCCGCAAGATATTGCTTTGATAGATGCCATAAAAGGCGTGAATATGTTCAAACGTGTCGATGTGCCGATTTTGGGCATTGTGGAAAATATGAGCTATTATATTTGTGAGCATTGCGGCACCAGGGCAGATATTTTTGGTCATGAAGGGGCCAAAAAAACGGCAGAAAAAATGGGAGAAACCTTTTTGGGTGAGATTCCGCTGCACCTATCAATCAGAGAAAATGCCGACAACGGCACGCCGATAGTGGCATCAGCCCCACAGTCGCCGTATAGCATAGCTTATATGGATATTGCGGAAAAGATAATTTCAGAACTGAAGCTGGAACCAAACAAAAAAGCCTCAAATCTTTGAGGCTTTTTTTGGTTTAATGATAGTTTCGAATAATGCCGGATAAGATTCCCTGAATTTTAACCCGATCAGGGGAAAAATGTCTGGTTTCATAAGTATGATTTTGCGGAATGAGCAAAATCTCATTTTTTTCTTTTTTCAAAACCTTGAGTGTGGCTTCACAATCATCAATCAAAGCCACGACAATCTCGCCGTTATTGGCATTTTCAGCCTTACGGATGATGGCGGTGTCTCCGTCCAAGATTCCGCCTTCAATCATGGAATCTCCTTCCACGGTCAGGGCATAAAACTGTCCTTTAGAGACCATATCCAACGGCACGGCGATTTTTTCATTTTCATTGGCGATGGCTTCAATCGGGGTTCCGGCGGCAATTTTACCATAGAGCGGAATTTCCACGGCAGAAAACTGCAAAGCCTGTTCGCGTTTTTTTTCTTCTTCAATAATGGCGCTGGGTTTGAGCTTGGGCAAGCGCAACACTTCCAAAGCGCGGGCCTTATGCGGCAATTTGCGAATAAAATTGCGTTCTTCCAAAGCCTCAATCAGGGCATGAATCCCGGATTTAGATTTGAGGCCGACAGCGTCTTTCATCTCATCAAAAGAGGGAGAACAGCCGGTTTCTTTAAGAACTTTGTTGATAAAAAGCAAAAGTTTATATTGTTTTTCGGTGAGCATTTTCCCTCGCAATAAAAAAAGTAGAACAACTGATTTTGTTCTACTTTAGTTCTTTTAATCTGTCAAGATGTTATCTTGTTTGATCATCGCGCAGGGCGGTTAAAATGTTGCGCGGTTCATTATTTTTGAGCTGTTTTGAAACATTATTTTTGAGCTGTTTTGAAACATAAGAAGAAGAATCTTGTTTCAAATTTTTTTGTGCAACTTCAGCAACATGGCTCTGAGCGCGTATTGCCGACTCATGAAAATCAAGCAACCCGTTGTGGTTAAAAGCCAAATATTGAACGTAGTTGTCAAAAATTTCCGGCTTGTTCAAGATAAGAGAGAGTTCCCTAATGGTTGTCAGAGAATGTTTATCTTTGCAATGAGCCTTGGCAAACGGATAAGCAAAATCTTTTCCCGAGCCGGTTTTAAAAACATCAGGAAAAGCATTGGCAACTTGATTCACAAAACTTTCGCTGTTGATTTCATCAATGGTTTTTCCCTTGAGCAAAGAGGCAATATTGCCAAACCCGCCTTTGATATGTTTTGCCAAAAACATTCCCCAGATGGCGGGGTTAACCTCTTCGGGCTTAATATTTTGCTGTTCAAGCGTGTTGATGATTTTATTGAGGTTTTTAGCATCAAAAGAACAATAAACGGCGCCGGCATAGTCACGTTGCAATTGCAAAAACTCGATTGTATTTTCAAGACCTTCTTTTTCAAAAAGAGAGCGAAAGTTTGGCACAACGTAGTTAGCCAAGAGTTTGCGTTCGCCAGATCCCACATGATATGCCAAGTTGACATCACTGTTTTTAAGGCGCAATTGTTTTTGTTTGGCAGTGAAAGCGTCCAAAGCGTCGTGGAAGCCCTTTTTGTTAGTTTGAAAAAACTTGTGGCAAAGCTTGGTATATTTAGGGTTCAACAAGCCGTAAATGGCCATATTGACGGCATTAAAACGGTTAAATTGTAAAGATCCGTAAAAAGTTCCGACGACACCGACCGGGTTTTTTTGTGAGCCGGTTTCACGTTTGTAAGAAACATCCCACAAGGAATATTCCGTTGCTCCTTTATAATCGGCAAGCTCAGCTCCGTTATAATAAGCCCAGTTGTGAAACTCAATTAAGTTATTGTCGGTTTTGACTTCTTCCGGCATAAAGCGCACATTTTCAATATCAAGCTCAGGATGTTTTTCCAAATTGCCGTTAAAAACATTGCTCGTATTGTTTAAGGCACCGTGAGCCGGGGAAGAAAGGGCAATCAATGTCAACCCGGTTTTAATGCCCAAAAGCCGTATTTTATTTTTTAATGATTTCACTTTGTCTTTCAAGTTCATTTTGCCAAGCTCCCAAATTCAACATTTCATATATATTATAAGCGTTTAGTATTAAAAAATAAAGACAAAAATAAATAATTATTGAAAAAAAAATCAATATGATTATAGTAAAACCCAAATGTGCAAATAAAATATAGATAGGATAAAATTGATGACAACAGAAACAAATATTCATAGAGATTCCCGCTTGGCAAAGTTAAAAACTTTGCAAGAACATGGCTACAACCCATATCCGTATCGTTTTCGCCCGGATAGTTATGCTGCAGATCTGCAAGAAAAATATAAAGATTTGGCAGCCGGCGCCGAAACTGAAGATGAAGTGGTTGTTGCCGGCCGAGCCATGGCCGTTCGAAACAGCGGAATGTTTATTGATTTGAAAGATTCAACCGGCAAAATCCAAATTTTCTGCCACAAAAATAATCTGGATGAAGAAAACTTGGCTCGTTTGAAATGTTTGGATGTCGGTGATATCATCGGCATCAAAGGTTTTATCCGCCGCACCCCCAGAGGTGAGTTGTCTATTGCCGCTAAGAGCTTTGATATCATAGCAAAGTCATTGCAACCCTTGCCGGAAAAATTTCATGGTCTGACCGACACCGAGGCGCGCTATCGTCAACGCTATGTTGATTTTATTATGAATGATGATTCGAGAAAAATTTTCGAAACGCGTTGCAAAATCACTTCTGCCGTTCGTCACTATTTTGAGCAACACGGCTTTTTGGAAGTTGAAACCCCGATGTTGCACCCGATTATGGGCGGCGCCAATGCCAAACCGTTCATCACGCACCACAACAAGCTGGATATGGATTTATATTTGCGTATTGCCCCCGAATTATATTTGAAAAAATTGGTTGTCGGTGGTTTTGACCGTGTGTTTGAAATCGGTCGCAACTTTAGAAACGAGGGTATTGATAAGACCCATAACCCTGAGTTTACCGGCTTGGAAGCTTATCAAGCTTATGCCGATTATAATGATATGGCAGAATTAATCCCCGATCTGATGGCTTTTGTGGCCAAAGAAGTTTTGGGCACAACCGTTATCAATTTCCGCGGCAATGAGATAGACTTATCTAAGCCTTTTGCCAAAAAGTCGATGATAGATTTGGTTAAAGAATATACGGGAGCCGACTTTATGCAGGCCAACACATTGGAAGAAGCGCAAGATTTGGCAAAATCCGTTGGTGTTGATGCCTCAGATTGCATTTCTTGGGGTAAGGTGATTTCCGAGGTGTTTGATGCCAAAGTTGAAGCCAATTTGATTCAGCCGATTTTGGTGATGGATATGCCGCGCGATATTTCTCCGCTTGCCAAAACACACAGAAGCAACCCGCGCTTGGTTGAGCATTTTGATGCTTATGTTTGCGGTATGGAAATGGGGTGTGCATACTCTGAGCTGTCCAACCCGTTGGAGCAAAGAGAGCGTTTTGAGGCTCAATGTGCCGATAGAGAAAAAGGCGATGATGAAGCGCAAATGCTGGATGAAGACTTTATCAATGCCTTGGAAAACGGCTTTCCTCCTTGCGGCGGCATGGGCATGGGTATCGACCGCTTGGCCATTTTGCTCACCAATGCCGAAACCATCCGCGATGTGATTGCTTTCCCAACCCTGCGCAATAAGGATTAGGTTTTGATAGTCCTAAACAGTGAAAAGGCCGGAAGAAAGTATAAAATCAGGCAGATAATCAGATATTCTCTGCTCGGTATTTTTACGCTTTCGGCCTTTTTCTTTTTGGGCATTGTTTTTCATGATATAAACACCGAAGATGAAGAAATTTTGTTTTCGGAACCAAAAGTAGAAGATAATCAAGTAACTATGACGCCGACTAAGCCGGAGAGCAAGCCGGCATCAAATTTGCCGCCCGAGACGGAAATTTTGCCGCAAAAATCAGAAGAAGATTGGCAAAAGAGCGAAGGGGCACAGTTGTTTTATAAAAAATTGGCAGAGATAGAAGAAGCGGCGCGCATAGAACAGTTTAACCGGGCACAAGAACAAGATAAAGAAGATTTTTCGGCAGATTTTTCGCAAGAAGAGCTGGATAAGATATATGAAGAAAAGCTCCCTGAAGATATCATTGTTGAAGACCCGGAAGAAGAAAACTTAACCCCGGAGCAACAAGCGGCAGGATATCACATATATCATCGACACACGGATATTAAAAAACTAAACATCATTCCCAAATATAAACCGGCCTATTTTGGCGAAGAGCCGGTGATTGCCGTTGTGATAGATGATATGGGCATAGCCAAAAAAAGAACGGCGGATATCATCTCTTTGCAAGCGCCGATAACAGCCTCATTTTTGACCTATGCCAAAAATTTGCAAGAGCAGATTGCCAAGGCGCAAGAAGCCGGCATGGAGATTATGTTGCACACACCGATGGAGCCATATTCGCATGTAGATATTGCCCCTGACGTGCTCACCACCCAAATGAGCAAAGAAGAAGTGCAAACAGGTTTGCGCGAAATGTTGAAAAAAATTCCCGAAGTGAAGGGAATTAACAATCACATGGGCAGCAAGTTTACGGAAGATGAGGAGCGCATGCAGGCTGTGATGGAGGTATTAAAGGAGCAAAATCTGTTCTTTTTGGATTCCAAAACCACCCCAAAATCCGTTGGCAAAAAGACCGCCAAAGAAAATGGTGTTTCATATGCCACGCGCCATGTTTTCATAGACAATGAAAACAAGGTCCCATATGTTTTGAAGCAACTATCCATTGCAGAAAAAATAGCCAAGAGAAACGGCTATGCCATAGCCATTGGCCACCCCAAGAGTGCCACATATCAAGCATTAAAAGAATGGTTGCCGGGGCTAAAAGACAAGAAAATAAAAATAATTTCCGTGAGTGATATTGTAAAAGTCTTGGACAAGAGCCATATCTGATAAAAAGATATGGAGGAAAAATGCAAGAGATTACGATTAAAAGCAAGCCGGCCGTTTTGGAGGGCAATCAATTGAGCGCTGGAGATATGGCGCCAAATTTCATGGTGATAGATTCTAATTTGCAACCGATAGAGCTGGCAGATTTTTTAGGCCGCGTTGTGGTGATAAATTCCATTCCCTCGGCTGATATGCCGGTCAGCAATCGTCAGTTGATAAAGTTCAATCAAGAGGTAACATTATTGCACAATGCGGTGATATTATCGGTGAGCATGGATTTACCATTTGCCTTGAAAAGGTTTTGCGGCACATATGGAATAAGAAACGTAATATCGACCTCGGATTATAAATATCATGATTTTGGTGCAAAATATGGCACGCTGATAGAAGAATTGCAAATTTTGGGGCGTGCGGTTTTTGTTGTGGACGGCAGCGGCACAATAAGATATGCGGAATATGTCAAGGAGCAAACGGATTTGCCTGATTTTGCCGCGGTTTATGAAATTGTGAAAAAATATTCATAAAAAAACAAAAAAAAGCCAAAAAAGTGCTTGACCTTTAGAAAAAAATCTGTATAAATCACTTTGTCAATAACGATGGTCCCATCGTCTAATGGTTAGGACATCACCCTTTCACGGTGGTAATATGGGTTCGAATCCCGTTGGGATCACCAATAAAAAAAGCGCCAAAACGGCGCTTTTTTTATTGGTGATGCGCCGACTTGTTAAACGCCAAGGCTTGCGACAGCAAGCCGAAAGCGGTGTTACAAGTCAAGTGCCCGAAGCGAAGTTGGCGCGCCTTATAAGGCAAGCCTTACGGAGCAAGACACCAATCAGGCTTCCTTTATGGAAGCCTTTTTTGTATTGGCAATAATCCCAACAGGGGTTCGAACCCGGAAGGGAGCGCTAAGCAAAAATGCAAAAGGTTTTGCATTTTTGTCTGCAAGCTCTTTGTAACATCTTAGCGCGCAAGGGTTGCGACAGAATATAGACTGTTGGTGATTTTTATTGTATTTAAGATAAATGCTGAATATACTTTGAATAAATTTAACCGAAGGTGCAATTATGAAAAAAATCAAACTCATACCTTTTTATCTATTATTGGCCTTAAATGGATTTTTAGTTTTTATATATGCCATAACATATCCAAAAGAAATGAGCAGCAACCAAATGCCATGGAAAGCAGAGGCATTAGGTTGGGCATATGAAAATAAATTTAACTATACCATTTTTACAATAATAGATTTATTGATAATAATTGCACCTACGGTTTATGCTTGGAAAAAGCGTAAAACAAATCTCAAAAAAGCCTATATCATTCTATCCATACCGGCTCTTTTATATCTGATTCAATATATCTATTTTATTAACTTTTTTAATATATAGCCTTTTTCTTTTATTTACAAAGCTTTCATCAAGTTCGGATGTTTCATTTTTCAAAATAGTCATGTTTTTGTTTATCCGAACTTTTTTAATCTTGTTTATTTGTTCAATGCGTTATATTTCACAGACTGTTTTCTTTTGTTATAACAGGAGCTGGATTGTTTTTAGAAATTATAAAAGAAGGAAAAATATTTCCGCCGTCTCCGCATCCATAATACCAACTTGTTTTGGTTAATATGTCTTTAGCCTCCATAAAAGCACAATTTCTTCTATTACTTGTTGTATGAATTTTATTTTCAAACTGCTTCCTTTGTATAGGAGTTACTTCAATTGAAGAAATTCTTGGCATATATATATCCGAATTCAATAAAGGATTTGCCGGATCGTAAATATATTCTTCTTTATCGGTATTGATTGTTATAAAACTATGCGCTTCACCGAACTCCTCATTTGGAGAACGCAATAGCTCTCCTCCGAAATATTTTGTTTTAATTCCTTGTCTTTGAAAATATGCCTGTGCTAAAATTGCTATTTCCGCACATTGGCAAACGCCGGCTTCAAAAGATTGCGATAAAGTTTTGTTTCCTTCAAAATCATAAAAATTTTGGCGTTGAGAAATGTTGGCTGATAAATTGGGATACATTTTTCTTAAAACATTATCAAAAGCAAACATATGGGCAAACAGTTTAGCATCAAAATCAGGTGCGTGTGTATGCAGCCATTTTTCCATTTCTTTGTTATGCGCAACATTTAACGCGTTTTTTTCTACGGTTAAGAAAAATTTTTCAAAATTATCCGTATCTGCACATACTTTTAAATCGAGTTTGCCATAAAAAGATCCGCCAATTAATATTTTATCATTATGACTAATGTCATCAATACGGCAGTTTGTATCATTTAGCTTTTCAAAATTCATAGCATAATGTCCTTGATTCATATAGCTATACTAGATTTTTATATTATAGCATAGTTTTCATAAATTTGTAGTCAATTTTATTCATAACTCATGGGTTAGGTCGCAGCGATTCAAAAGGAAGCCCTTTTGCCGTCTGCTTTTTTTGCTATTTCCGTAGGTTTAAACGAACTTAAATGTTTGATTTTTTAGATTGTTTTAACTTTGTTTGAATTTCTGATTATCAATTTTATATTGATGTGCTCTGCAAAATTTGCTATTATCGAACATATTGATACAAAAAAATAAGGATAATCCAAATGTTACAAAACGAGCAATTCAAAGATCCATTTAAAATTATGGAAGATAATTTATTGCCGGTTTTTAAAGAAGCGGTATCGGTTGCTAAAAAAATATCTCATAACCCTAATTATTTTAAAGACAATTACAAAGCATCCAGACTTTTATATGCCATGGCAATGGTGTCTTTGGCCATAAATTCATTGAACGCTCATAATAAATCGGATGATCAGAAAAAGAAAAATATAGAAAAAATGGATTTATTCGGGGAACGATATTTTTATAATGCCGATGGCTCTTTAGAAGGTAAGGAAAATGTTTTTAAGCGTTCGGAAATTAAGGCATTTGAACGCCAAATGAGTGAATTAAATGCATCATACTTTGATGATGCTCTTATACAACAGTGTTTGGGGTGTGTTAAAATGGACGCCGGTGTGGACATGTGGCATGAAAATCAGCCGATTGTATCTTCGGACGGAAAAATCTTGAATTGGAAAAATGCCGCAAAATCCAATATCTTCAAATTTGCTGTGAGTGATATAAAAAATAATATGTTCTACGAAAAAATGGAAGAACGGTCTAAGGAAAATAATTGGAATACGGAAGAAAGGACGAAAAACTATCCGATTGTAAACCGAGAGTGCGAAAAAACATTGGAGTTGGAAATAGCTAGATATTGCTTAAAAAAACAATCTTCATCGGGTGTTGGTTTGTCTATGAACAGAGAAAACGGCAGAAGGTAGAAACAGAGCTCCTAAACAATGAGAAAAAAGACAAAGTAGATTGCTTAAAAAAGTTTATGAACGGCTTATTTTGAATGTGGCAACCGTTGGTGCCGGAAAAGAGATACAATTCAAATGTGTTTTCAAGGCAATGCCGCAGGGAAACGATATGGCAGCGGCTATAATGCGAGAGAAATTTTTGGGAGGTAACGGAAAAGAATAATATGGAATAATCTGACATTAAAAACACAAAAAGCAGCGCCAAAGAACAGGCGCTGTTTTTATGAGAAAAAGTAAAAACATAACCCGGTATATCAAAAAGAGAATTTTTTTTTAAATTTATAAAAATAATATCATATGTTAATCAAATATTTATAATTTAAGAGATAATATTTAAATACATTTTGATTGGGAGGAAAATGATGAAAAATTTTAATGAAAATGATATTCGTATCGCAGCATATTATAACTGGTTGAACTCTGGTTGCCAAAACGGTAACGACTTGCAAAACTGGTCTTTGGCTTTGCAACAATTGTCAAGCAATGCTTCTGCCAAAAAAACAGTAAGCAAAATTCTTACCGCAAAAAAGACCAGCAAAACCACAACATCTAAAAAGAAAAGCAAATAGTTTTTCTTATATAGAATGCCAAAGCCTCGGATAGATAAGTTCGGGGCTTTTTTTGTTGGGAATAAAGTTGCACCTTGGGTTAAAATTTGATATATTAAATAAAAACAAAAAGGAGCAAAAATGTCAAATGCGGTTCAACAAACTTTAGAAGATTTGCAATTACCGACCATGTCGTTGGTAGAAAAATTTTGTGCCACGCCGGAAGAAGTAAAGATCTTTTTTGCCGGCATGCTTTCAGTATATGAGAATAATCCGACCAAGGACAATATACAAAGAATTGCCGAACAAATAAAATCCGGAGCTTCGCGACAAGAAAAGCAAGCTTGGCTGGCTCAGGAGCTTGAGCAGATAGATACAGACACAAAATATAGAGCCATGGAAAAATATATCAAACAAAAAAATGCTGTTCCGGCCGGACTCCCCACCTCAGGACAACTCTTGTCTTTTTTGGATTATATACCAAGGGCGGTTAAAGATGAGCTCATGAATGCGCAAGCTGCAGCCAGAATCTTGTCGCATTTGGAAAAAGCAACTTCAGATTTAAAAACAACGATAATATCTTATGACGAAGAGGGCAAGCCAAAAGAAAATAAAGAGTTTCTGGACAAATCCTTTGTCACCGGCATTCAACGCACAGAGCAAATCGCAGATTTTTTTAGTGCCTATAAAAAACAAGAAACAGCCATGGATATCTGCAAAAGACATGATGAAGCTTTGATGGCAAATGCCGGCGCAGATATAGACCCCTTGCCGGAAACAAGAACCGACCAAGCTTTGGAAGAGTGTAAGAAATATGCGCTGCAAACCTTGTATAAAACCGCAGAAAAAATTGCAAGTTATTATCCCGAAGCGGCAGAAAGAATAGCCTCTTTGGCTCAAAGTTACGGGCCCGAGCCGGAGGCGCCGGCAAAACTTGCCTTAATAAGTTCAGAAGCCATAAAGGCTGCAGATATTTGCACTGCCTATTATGGAACGGAGCTGCGTTTTGCGGATATGCCGCCGCAAAAAACAGATAAAAGTTTCAATGAGCAGGAAGCGCTCTTGTTCAAACAAACAATTAAGAAAAGAGCAATGCAAATCCAAAATGAAAATTTGCGCAATTTGAGCAAAGAAGACAGAAGTTTATAAAAAAACGCAAAAGGCTTCAGAAATGAAGCCTTTTTTGTAATCCCAAAAAAATTTTTGCTTTAGCTATTGCATCGGCAAAATTTATTTCCTACATCAATATTAGAAGGTTGAATACAAGAACAAATTTTAGGAGAATAAAATGTCTGATTTAATGAATAAAAAAGAAAACAGTCATAATACTCCGATGCGTTATGGCTATCACAATGATTTGAGCGATTTGGTCAACAATTTCTTTGGCGGATTGTTAGATTTTCCGCGTGATATGAACCGCGATTTGAGCAATGTCTCTCGCCAAATGAGCCCGAAAGTGGAAGTCGAAGAAAACGAGAACAATGTTGTTGTTTCGGCCGAATTACCGGGTATTCCGGAAAACAGCATTGATTTGGAAGTTTCTTCCGACGGCTACCTGACCATCAGCGGTGAGAAAAAACAAGAAAAGAAAGAAAACAAAAAAGGAAGTTATTTCTCAGAGTTTTCATATGGTTCATTCAGCAGAACCGTTCCTCTGCCGTGGGATTTGAAGTTTGATGATGCAAATGCCGAATATAAAGACGGTGTATTGAAAGTCATCTTCCCGAAATCTCAAACCGAACAAGGAAAGAAGAAAAAAATCAATATCAATCGTAAATAAGTTTTATAAACTGTAATCGAGAAAAAAACAACGTAGCGTTGAGCTGCGTTGTTTTTTTTTATAAATTTAAGCAAACATTATTGTGCCGGGATAACGCGAGCTTCTTTTCCGTAAAGCAAGTAGCATTTTTCGCCCGGTGTCATCAACACATCATTTCCCTGAGTGATGGTCATCACATTGCCGTTTTCGGTTTTGACCACATATTCATAGCCTTCTTGTTTGGAAAGGCCGCTCTGAGCCGCATCGCCGGCAATACCGCCGACCACGGCGCCGCCCAAGGCACCCAAAATTTTGGTGGTATCATTACCGCCGACCATGGAACCGGCCAAACCGCCGGCGCCGGCACCGGCCAACATACCGACATTGTTATCACTTCTGACCACAACCTGGCGCACGCTCAACACGGTGCAACCCATGGCACGACCGACCTGACGCACACCGGAGGTGGAATAATCATTGGCGCCGATGTTGGAAGTGCAGGCGTTGATGATCAAAGCCAAAGGCAATACTGCAAGTAAAGCAAATTTTTTCATCTGTCAAACTCCTAAAATTTTCAATTATTTTGATTTTATACCCCAAAAGCTAATTGTCAATGCTGGACAAATAAATTCAACTGATATATATTCTAAAACGCTCTTTACGAGCAAAAAGTTTTAAATTGTAAAAAATTGAGGAAAATAATAAGGAATATACAATGTTAAAGAGAACAAAAATTGCCAAACTGCTGCAGGCTGAAGCGCCGATGGATGAAGTTTTGGTCAAAGGCTGGGTCAGAACCCGCCGTGATTCGAAAGATTTTTCGTTTATTGAAGTAAACGATGGTTCATGTCTCAAAAATATTCAAGTCATTGCCAATAATACCCTCAATAATTACAATGAAGTCAAAAAGCTGAGCACGGGTTCATCTTTGGCCGTCAAAGGCGCTTTGGTTGAATCTAAAGGCGGTAGCCAAAAGTTTGAAATTGTGGCTGATGAAATTGAAATTTATGACATTGCCCCCGATGATTATCCGTTGCAAAAGAAAAAACACACGGATGAATATTTGCGCACGATTGCGCACCTTCGTCCGCGCACCAATAAATATGGTGCCGCTTTCCGCGTGCGTTCCGAGCTGTCTTATGCCATTCACAAGTTTTTCCATGACCGCGGCTTCCGCTATGTTCATACGCCGATTATCACAGGTTCCGACTGTGAAGGTGCCGGCGAGATGTTCCGCGTCACCACTTTGGATATGGAAAACCTGCCCAAAACCAAAGACGGCAAAGTAGATTACAGCCAAGACTTTTTCGGCAAAGAAGCCCATTTGACCGTTTCCGGCCAATTAAACGGCGAGATGTATGCCTTGGCTTTGGGTGATATTTATACTTTCGGCCCCACATTCCGTGCCGAAAACTCCAACACCACCCGCCATGCCGCCGAGTTCTGGATGATTGAGCCGGAAATGGCTTTTGCCGATATTTATGATGATATGGACTTGGCTGAAGATATGGTCAAATTCTGCGTCAAGCACGTGTTGGAAAACTGCCGTGATGATATTGAGCTGTTTGACAAGTTTGTAGAACCGGGGTTGATTGCCAAATTGGAAAACATTGTCAACAACGGCTTTGCCCGCATCACTTATGCCGAAGCCATCGACATTATGCAAAAATCAGGTGAAAACTTTGAATATAAGCCTGAGTTCGGCATTGATATGCAAACCGAGCATGAGCGCTTTTTGGCCGAAAAACACTTCAAACGCCCGGTCATTGTCAGAGATTATCCCAAAGAGATTAAAGCTTTCTACATGCGCTTAAATGATGACGGCCGCACCGTTGCCGCCATGGATGTTTTGGTCCCCGGTATCGGCGAGATGATTGGCGGCTCACAACGTGAAGAGCGTTATGATGTTTTGGTACAAAAAATCCATGAAATGGGCATGAAGGAAGAAGATTATTCTTGGTATCTTGATTCCCGCAAATATGGTTCCGTGCCGCACGCCGGATTCGGTTTGGGCTTTGAGAGAATGATGATGCTGGTAACAGGCATCGGCAATATCCGCGATGTTCTGCCGTTCCCAAGAACACCAAAATCAATCAACTTTTAAGAAAAAGCGGCCGAGTGTTGATATGCGCGGCCGCAAATTTTTTGTAGAGGAAAAAATGTTCAAACGCTTATTTTTGGTATTTTGTTTGTTAGCCATGCCGCAACAAGTTTGGGCCAAAGAAGTTTTTTCATCTGCTGACAAGGCCGATTTGCAAAATTGGTTGGAAGAAGATCAAAGTCTGAACCAAAGTTTGAATGCAGAAAAAATAAACATCTTACCGCAGACTGAAACAAAAAAATCAAACCTGGCTCAAATTTCAGCAGAAAATGCTTTTATCAGTGACACGCCGGCAGTTTCAAAACCATCTTGCGGCGACAAAAAGTTAACGGATAAGGTTTTGGCGCGCATCGCACAATATTACAAGAAAAATCCGCAAAGAAGCATCATGGATTTGCGGCACCAAAATTTATTGTTAAAAAACTTGGAAAGTTTTGAAAAAGTTGATTTGACGCATTTTTCACCGCAAGAAAATTATGCCGTTTCAGACAAATTGATAGAATATAAAATCAACCGTGGGATAAAAGAAGAAGATATGCAGCTCTGCCGGAGCCAAAATGAGAACAAAATCTATCTATTAATTTACCCGGAAAACAATTTTTATACGGTTGAAATACTCAATTTTGCAGATTCTGCTCAAGGCAAAAATTTGAGCTTGGAATATAATTAAAAAAAATCAATTTTTGCTATTGATTTAAAAGAGAAAAAAGTGCATAATGCAAAATGCACCGCGGGGGAATCCAAGCTTGCAGTGCAAATATATATAAAGAAAAGAGGTCGATTTTTTTATGGGAAAAGAGCTTGTCTTAAGAAATTCCGGCAACTTGCCGGTTTTGGCAGAGAGCAATTCATTAATAGCCTATCTTGAGGAAATTAAAAAGTTCCCCATATTGAGTGAAGAAGAAGAACAAAAACTGGTTCAAGATTTTCACGCCAAAGGAGACCTGAGCGCTGCGCAAAAGCTCATCACATCACATTTGCGTTTGGCTGCTCGTGTCGCCATGACCTACCGCCGCTATGGCTTGCCGCTTTTGGATATTATCTCGGAAGCCAACATTGGGTTGATGCAAGCGGTGAAGAAGTTTGATCTGGATAAGAAAGTTCGTTTGGCAACATATGCCGTATGGTGGATTCGTGCCGCCATCAATGACTATATTTTGCGTTCATGGTCATTGGTCAAAATCGGCACCAAAGCGGCACAAAAGAAGTTGTTCTATAACCTAAACCGCATCAAAGCCCGTTTGGGAATATATGAGAACAAAGAGCTTGAGCCGGAAGTTGTCAAAGACATTGCCAAAGAGTTGGTTGTTGACGAGGCAGATGTCAAAGAGATGAACTCACGTTTGAGCGGAGATGCCTCTTTGAACGTATCTGTTTCAGATGAAGACGATTCTGAGCGTATGGATTTGATTGTTGATAAGAGCCAAAATGTGGAAGCCGGGCTTGCGGCCAAACAAGAGGCAGAGTTCAAGAAAAAAGTTTTATATTCTTGCTTGCAACAATTAAACGAGAGAGAACAATTTATTATAAAAAATCGTATGCTTTCAGAGAAGGAAGTTACTTTGGAAGAGATTGGTAACAAATTTAATATTAGTCGCGAACGTGTCCGCCAAATTGAGAAAAAAGCTTTTGAAAAATTGTCAGGCCTGGTTCGCAATAAAATGCAGCAACAACTTGCAGCATAAGGAGAAGCATCATGCAAAATGAAACAACATATAATCAAAACATGCCCTCGGAATACTGCAACTTTGTGTCTGCGGCAGAATATTTGGAAAAAGCAGAAAAACGCATGGATTTGCGTTTGGCAAAGCTTAGAGAAAAAGACAATTCTGAGAAGACGGCCGTCAAACAAAACACAAAAGAATATTGCAATGCATAAGGTCAAATAACAAAGGGTTACGAGCGCCGCAAGAGGCGCTTTATTTTTTTTATCAAAAGCAATGGAAAATTTTTTACAGCAAATTTCACAACAGCTCAAATCGGCAGGCATTGAAAATCCGATGCTCGAGGCTAGGATGATTCTGGCGCATATTTTGCAAAAGGATATAAGTGAGCTATATTTTTCCTGCCCTGAGCTCAGCCCGAAACAAGAACAAGAGGCCATGGCTATTGTGCAAAAAAGGCTTTTGCATTGGCCTTTGTGCAAGCTTCTTGGAGAAAAGGGATTTTATAAATATAACTTTGCCGTGAGTGAAGATGTTTTATCCCCCCGGCCGGATACGGAAATTTTGGTTGAGGCGGCCATAAAATGTGCCAAAGAAGTTTCGGCACAAAGAATATTGGATTTAGGCACCGGCTCGGGTTGCATCGTCTTGTCTGTTTTGGCTGATGTAGATTTTCTGCAGGGTGTGGCGGTGGACGTTTCCGCCAAAGCGTTGCAAATAGCAGAGAAAAATGCCCAAAATTTGGGCCTGAGAAAGAGGGTGCGGTTTGTAAACAAAAGCTGGTTTGATGCAGATTTTGTTTCTGTTCTGGGACAAGATTTTGATATTATTGTTTCCAACCCGCCGTATATTCCAAGCAAAGATATTGCCGGCCTGGATTCTGAGGTCAAAGAGCATGATCCTTTGCTGGCGCTCGATGGTGGAGCAGATGGTCTGGTGCATTATAGGCAAATAGCCAAAACCGCTTTTGCAATGCTGAAAGCCGGAGGTTTTATCTTTTTGGAAGGCGGCATTGACCAAGAAAAGCAAATTGCAGATATCTTTGAGCAGGCGGGTTTTTCGTTGCAGCATATTTTGAAAGATTATGGCGGTATAAATCGCTGTATAATTTTAAAAAAATAATTTGCAATTAATAATTTTATCTGTATTATCATGAGCCAGAGAGCCGGATAATATAAGAAACGGCAACCGAGGTGCTTTTTTTAATTTTGTTTTGCACCTGAAATTTTTTCAAAACAAAACCTTGCATTTAGTTTTAATAAACTTGTTCGGAGATTTTCTCTGAGAAGTATTTTTTTGGTATGAAGACTTATGAAAAAAACGAATAATAAATATCGTAACAATTCCAATCAGATATACTCATTAAACTACAAATTTGACAGTATTAGTATTGCCGGCAAGATAAGCGGCACCGCGCTGGATTTGATAAAAAAATATAACGAGCTGGCCAAAGAGGCGCATGCCAACGGGGACTATGTCACGGCAGAGGTATTCAGACAATATGCCGAGCATTACCGCAAAATCGTGACCGAGATAAACGAAAAGAAATCAGCCCAAAAGGTTGTCAACTTTCCCAAAAATGACAATATGGATATGAGCGATGCGGCAACGCCTGCCGAGGCTGAAATAGACATAGACACAAAAGCCTCAGATGAGGCTGAGGTTCACAATCTGGTTGCAGCAGAGCTTGAAGCTCCGATTGAAACGCCGGCAACAGAGAAAAAAGAATTTACCGTAATAGAGATTTCTGAAGAGAAAAAAGACAAAGCTCCGATGAGAACGCGCGGCAGACACACCGTGCGCAAAAAATCTGAAAATTTGGACCAGGAGCCCAAAGCAGAAGACGTTGCCGTATAAAAAATAGGGGAAAATAAAAATGTTTTTTCTGGTTGCCTCTCTGATTTTGACCGTAGCTTGCTCCACCATCACAATCAGAACGCTGGTGGCCTATACGGAAATGAAATTTATCTACAAGTTAGCCATCTCAATATTGGTGATATTGGGGTGGCTTTCGCCTGTTATAGTGAATAGTTGCCGCAAAAAGTTTGCCTTGCAAGGCCTGGGCTACGATGTGGTCACCTATGGCGGCTATTTTCTTTTTGGTTTTGTTTTCATCTTGTTTTTATATTTGTTTGGACGCGATTTGCTATGGTATATGGCATTCGGCATGGCCAAAATTTTTCATTGGAGCAAAGAATGGCTTAATCCAAGCAATGTTCCAGCTTTGAATAAAGCCAACATTGTCACGGTTTTGCTGGCCTTATCGACGGCGCTGTATGCGGTATACGAGGCCAATCGAATTCCGGCCATCAAAGAGGTGGAACTTACATCAAATAAGCTTACGGATTCGGTAAAAATTGTGCAGTTATCCGACCTGCATATAGAGCGCTCCTCATCAAAAGCGCGGTTGGAGAAGATTGTGCAAAAGGTCAATGACTTAAAGCCGGATGTAATTGTGCTGACCGGGGATATCATTGATGACAGGGCTTCCGCGGTGGCACAGTTTTTCCCGATATTGCAAGAGCTGAAAGCCAAATCCGGCATATATTTTGTGATAGGCAATCATGAATATTATCGCGGTGTGGCACAAATTATCAAAAGTTTGAACCACATCGGCATAAAAAATCTGCATAATGAAGGAGCAGAAGTTGTTGGCAAAAATTTATATATCGGCGGTGTGCCGGATAGGTCTGCCGGAATGATAAATCCCTATTTTTCTCCCGATATCAAAAAAGCGGCGGCAGGAGGAAAAGAAGGAGAATATAAGATTTTGCTTTCGCACAATCCGAGCCTGGCCGATAGGGTAACGGGCAAAGATTTTGACTTGGTTTTGTCTGGTCACACCCATGGCGGGCAGATTTTTCCGTTCAGCTTTTTAGCCCAAAAAGCCAACAAATATTTGGCGGGGTTATATGAGGTCAACGGCGCCAAGCTTTATGTTTCCAGAGGAGCCGGCTATTGGGGGCCGCCGCTCAGGTTGGGTGCTCCGGCCGAAATCACGCTCATCAAAATTAATCCTGAAAAAAAATAAAAAACGCCACTTGATTTATATGCCCCTTTCTTACTATATTTTAAAAAGACAATAAGAAAGGGGATGTAAATTTATGGATTTTGAAAAATTAACCAACAAGTCGAAAGAATTGATTCAAGATGTCATTAACTTGGCAACTAAATACAAACATCAATATATTTCGACCGAACACTTGCTCAAAGGTTTGCTTGAGATAAAAGATTCGCAAGTCAAAGATTTGTTGCAAAAAGCCGGCGCTTCCGAGCTGACGGTGGCGGCCAAAGTGGATGAAGCTTTGGCCAAAATTCCGGCGGTTGAGGGCGCTTCCGTTCAAAGCCTGATGAACCAAGAGTTCACCCGCGTGATGATGGAAGCAGAAAACCTGGCCGACAAAGCCGGCGATAAATTTGTGACCATCGAGCGCATTTTGCAAGCACTTGCCATGACGGGTGGAACCAAGGCTTATGATATTTTGAAAGAAAGCGGCGTCAATGCCGAAAAATTGAACCAAGCCATTAACGAGTTTAGAAAGGGCCGCATTGCCGACAGTGAAGATGCCGAAGACAATTTTGAAGCTTTGAAAAAATATGCCATAGATATCACCGGCAAAGCCAAAGAGGGCAAGCTTGACCCGGTGATTGGTCGTGAACATGAGATAAGAAGAACCATTCAGGTTTTGTCGAGAAGAACCAAAAACAACCCGGTATTGATTGGTGAGCCTGGCGTTGGTAAAACCGCCATTGTTGAGGGCTTGGCCATTCGTATCGTCAATAATGATGTGCCGGAAAGCCTGCGCGGCAAGAGATTGTTGGCTTTGGACTTGGGTGCTTTGATAGCAGGTGCCAAATTCAGAGGTGAGTTTGAAGAGCGCTTAAAAGCGGTGTTGAAAGATGTTGAAGCCTCCGAGGGCAACATCATTTTGTTCATTGATGAAATGCACACTTTGGTCGGTGCCGGCGCCAGCGAAGGTTCAATGGATGCCTCCAACCTGTTGAAACCGGCTTTGGCCAGAGGTGAGTTGCACTGCTTGGGCGCCACCACTTTGTCTGAATATAAAAAATATGTGGAGAAAGATGCCGCCTTGGCCAGACGATTCCAAGCCGTGTATGTCAGCGAGCCGAGCGTGGAAGAAACAATTTCGATTCTGCGTGGTATCAAGGAAAAATTTGAGCTGCATCACGGGGTCAGAATTTCTGACGGTGCGTTGATTTCTGCCGCCACCTTGTCCAACCGCTATATCAGCGACCGATTCTTGCCTGATAAAGCCATTGACCTGATGGATGAAGCCGCCAGTGCTTTGCGTATGGCCATCGATTCCAAACCGGAAGAATTGGATGAGCTGGACAGACGTATCTTGCAGTTGAAGATTGAACGCGAAGCTTTGAAAAAAGAGAGCGATGTCAAATCTAAAGAGCGTCTGGAGCTGATTGGCTATGAAATTTCCGGCTTGGAAGCCAAAGCCAAAACCATGGAAGAAAAATGGAAGAGCGAAAAACAAGTTTTGGCGGACTTGACCACTTTGAAAGACAAGTTGGACAAGGCCAAAATCGAGGTGGAAATTGCCAAACGCGAGGGCAAGTTCGAGCGTGCCGGTGAGCTGCAATATAGCGTGATTCCGGGCTTGGAAAAACAGATTAAAGATGCCGAAGCGCAAGAAAAGAAACACAGCTTTAGTGAGGTTGTGACCGAGAATGATATTGCCGCGGTTGTTTCCAAATGGACGGGTATCCCGGTGGATAAGATGCTGGAAGGCGAGAAAGAAAAACTCATCCATATGGAAGAATATTTGGGCAAACGCGTGATTGGTCAAAAAGATGCCATTGCTGCTGTGGCCAACGCAGTCAGACGTTCTCGTGCCGGCATTTCGGATTCTCGTCAGCCGATTGGTTCATTCTTGTTCTTAGGTCCGACGGGTGTCGGTAAAACCGAGTTGAGCAAGGCCTTAGCTGAGTTCTTGTTCAATGATGAGAGTGCATTGCTCAGAATTGATATGTCTGAGTATATGGAAAAACACAGCGTTTCTCGTTTGATTGGTTCTCCTCCGGGATATGTGGGCTATGAAGAAGGCGGTGCCTTGACCGAGGCGGTTCGTCGTCGTCCATACCAGGTGATTTTATTTGATGAGGTGGAAAAAGCGCATCCCGATATCTTCAACGTGTTGTTGCAAGTGTTGGATGACGGCCGCTTGACCGATGGACAAGGCCGCACGGTAGACTTTAAAAACACCATCATCATCATGACATCTAACTTGGGTTCAGACATTTTGTCCACAGCCACGGGCGCCGATGATCCGAAGAAGATTCGTGATAAGGTGATGGAAGTTGTCAAAGCCTCATTCAGGCCGGAGTTCATCAACCGTATTGATGAAATCACAATTTTCCACAAGCTGGATAAGAGCAATATCAAAGAGATTGCGCAACTGCAAATCAACAACATTGAGAAGCGTTTGAGCGATAAAAAGATCAAATTGCACGTCAATGATGCGGCCTTTATCTGGATTGTTAATAACGGATATGATGCAATTTACGGTGCAAGACCATTAAAAAGGTTGCTAAAACATCAAATTGAGAATAAATTGGCGATGAAAATTTTGAATGGCGACATCGGTGAAGGTGACACTGCAGAAATTATCGTAGCCAATGGCGCTTTGGATATTGTTAAAAAGAAAAACAAATAAAGAAGTGTAAAGACAATGGATGATTTTTATGACAATGCTTTGGAAGTGGCAAAAACCTATGATGTAACAACCAAGCCGGATTCTCTGGTTTTATACAGCGTGAGTTATTTGCCTACCAAAGAAAACAAATTTCAAGCTTTTGAATATGTCAGAGACCACCCGGGCACAGTGATGTTGGATCACACACCCTGTGGTATTAAGATGATGGATATGGGGCTTGAAAACGGTCGTTGCGACCTTAAAGAAGATGAAATTGCCTATTTGTGGAAGGTGGCTTCCAAACGCTTGCTGGAAAACGCCAGCGGCAACATCACGGCATTTGTTAAAGATGCCGATGAGCGCAGCGTTTTTAGGAGCATGGAGCTGCCGACGATTTTGGCAAATGACAAAATCAAAACCATTAACGGGGTTGATAAATTTGAGTTTGCCAAAGAAAACTTCTAAAAGATAAAAAAACAACAAAAAACCTCTTCTGCAAATGAAGAGGTTTTTTGTTGCAAAAGAACTTTTGTTAACTAAACATTAATCCGAAATGTGGTAGTTTTAAAGACGGATGAAAAGGTTTGAGTAAGAAAACCACATCCAAAGTATTGCAATATATCAAAAAGTAGTTGGTGGATATGTCAGAAATAAGTTTAACAGCGTCCATGCGCAGCAATTTGTTAAGCTTGCAACAAATCTCAAAGTTGCAAGATAGCACGCAATTACGCTTATCCACCGGCTTAAAAGTTAATTCCGCCATAGATAACCCCAGTTCCTATTATACCGCCAGCTCGCTCACCAACCGAGCAGAGGATTTGTCAGCATTGCTTGATTCGATGGGACAATCGGTGCAAACCATCAAAGCCGCCACGGAAGGGATTGAAAAAGCGGAAGATTTACTCAGCCAAATGAAAGCCATTGCCGAGCAGGTCAACACCGGGGTTTATCTGCCCGAAAAGAGCTATTTTGAAAAGCTGGTCGGTGCCAACGGTGCGGTGGTCAGCACGGCCGAAGAGCTTCGCGCGGCGATAGACAGCGGCAAAGAAGAAATCTGCGTTTATGGCAAAATAGATTTAGGTGACATCTCCACCACCGGCGGCATAAGCCTGCAGGAAAATCAAAAACTCGTCGGTGTTAACTATTATGGCAACTTCGGCACCGAAGGTGAAGAGTTTTCGAGTATCTCCGCCACGTCCGCTGTCGCTGATAGAAATCTCATTGATATTACCAAAAGCGACTGCCTGGTCAGTGATTTGAATTTGAGTTATGAGAACAATGCAGAAAGTGGAAGCTCTTATGCAATAAATGCTCAAGGTAACAATGTATTAGCAACACTGAAAAATCTAAAGATACAAGCGGCTTTTTCTGATATCAATAAAGGCGGTCTTGATCATAGAGCAGCAATAACTTCATATCAGGGAGCACAAATAAATATTGAGGGTAATATAAATTTGCAAACTTCCGGCTATCGCGGATATGGAATCTATACACAAAATAAAGCAATAACAAATATTTCAGAAACGGCGTTTGTTAACATTCAAACATTTGGATATAAAGGATTTTCTATTTATACAAATGGTGCCGAATGTAATATATTATCAAATGCTCGCATCAATATTTTAACAGAAGGAAGTCAAGGATATGGATTAGCCATAAAATTAGCTAACTGTAATATAGCAGAAAATTCCACTGTTAACATTGTAACGCATAATGCAGAAAGTATTATGGCAGACATATCTAGTACGTTAAATTTAGCAGGAAATTTAAATATTGAATGTTTATCAGCTACAGGCATTGATACGATGAGTAGTGAAATTAAGATAAATATTAATTCTTGTGCTCAATTATATATAAATTCTGCAAATTCTATCTTTAATATAACGACTTTAAATACCCTAGACATTGCACAAGGTGCAAAAATTACTATAGAAAAAAATGGGCAAGCCAAATGGTATGAAGTGAAAGAAAATTATCATGCAGATACATCAACAGCGGCTATAAATATAAATGCCAGCAATATTGAAACCACACTGAACGTTGCTGAAACCAATTCTTGGAAAACAGCTGGTGATATTATAGCCAAAGAACAGCAAAAACAAAAGCAAGAAAAAGTGGCACAGGCAGAGAAAGAGGCAGAAGAACAGGCCAACCGCGAGGTTTATCAAAAGCAATATAACAATGCCTTGTTGCAATATGATTCTTTGATTAAAGATAGTTCTTACAAAGGTGTGAACTTACTTCAAGCCGATGACCTCAAAGTGATTTTCAATGAAAACAGAAGCGCCACTTTGGACGTGACAGGCGTGGATTTATCATCCGATAAAATCGGTTTATTGTCCGCCGATTGGTTAACCGCCGAAGATGTGCAAAAGACTTTGGACCAAATCACCAATGCCAAAAACACTTTGCGCTCTGCCGCAACCAAGCTTGGTAACTATTATTCCATCATCACCGAGCGCGAGACTTTCACAGATAATTTGATTAATGTGTTGGAAGAGGGCGCGGATAAACTCACGCTTGCCGATATGAATGAAGAGTCCGCCAACATGCTCTCTCTGCAAACCCGCCAACAATTGGCAATTAATTCATTAAGTTTAGCTTCACAAGCTTCTCAAGCTGTGTTAAGACTCTTCTAGGCACAAACCCTTCGCCAAGAACATAAAGAGCATCGCGATACGCGCGGCACAGTGAGCTAGACAGCTAACTGTTGCGATCGAACGCGCTGCGTTCGCGTTTGAGCATAACTTCGGGCGCTTCAATGCCGAGCAGGTAGAGAAGTTTAACCAAAATATCTCTGACCAGACGCGACATTTTGAGGCGAGAGGCGGCGAGCTCGGGTGATTCGGCATTCATAATGGACGAGGCATTATAAAAAGTGCTGAAAGTTTGCGCCAAAGTGTAAACATAATCAGAAATAATGCTTGGCTCATGCTCAGTATGTGCGCGCATCACGGTGTTGCTGAGCTGAGAAATTTTGAGTGCCAAGTCTTTTTCTTCGCGGTTAGAGATGATGATATTCCCTTCTTTGATTCCGGCGGCATTGGCCTTGCGGATGATTGAGTTAATGCGAGCAACGGCATATTGAATATAAGGGCCGGTTTTGCCTTCAAATTTGGCAAAATCTTCGAGCTCAAAAATATAACCCGAGGCAATGTTATTTTTAAGGTCTTGGAACTTGATGGCGGCCATGGCAATTTGGCTGACCATTTTTTCAATTTCTTTTTCGCCATAACCTTCAACTTCACCCGGCAGAGGGAGAGATTCGCGCACCTTGTCTTTGGAAAGTTTAATAAGGTCTTCAAGGTTCATCACGCCGCCGTCACGGGTTTTGAAAGGCTTGCCGTCGGCGCCGTTAACCGTGCCGAAACCAATGTGCAAAAATTTAACCCCTGGGGCGAGGTTAAGCTTTTCTGCCACTTCAAACACCTGTTCAAAGTGCAGGGATTGGCGTTTGTCCACTACATAGATGATTTCATCGGCATGGAGGTCATCATAGCGCATTTTGATGGTGGCAATATCGGTCAGCTGATAGCCGAACCCACCGTCGCTTTTGACGAGAATGACAGGCGGACGTTGGCTTTTCCCTTCATCCAAGCGGATGATGGTGGCGCCGTCATCAACTTCGGAAATGCCTTTATCATGAGCAATTTTCACCACTTCTTTGCAGGTTTCATGCGCATCGCTTTCACCGAGCCAAAGGTCAAAATGCGCATCAAGCTCGGCATAGTTTTTCTTCACATCTTCAACCGAAACTTGGCGTAGGTGTTGCCATGCTTTGTAAAACTCGGGTTCTTTATCTTGAATTTTGGTGGTGATTAAACGAGCTTCTTCTTTGGCAGATTCGTCTTCTTTGCAACGAATATTGGCTTGTTTGTAAAAAGCGGAAATTTGTTTGATGTCGTAGGTTTCAACTTTTGAAAGGTCGCCGTCTTGACGGATGATTTCAGATAAGATCATACCCATCGGCGTGCCCCAATCGCCGAAGTGAACATCAGAAATGGTTTCATTGCCGACAAAATTTTCGATTCGGCGGATAGATTCGCCAACCACGGCCGAGCGCAGGTGACCGACGTGCAAGGCCTTGGCTACATTCGGGCCGCCAAAATCCATCACCACGCGGTGCGGTGTTTCCACTTTGGCGCAACCAAAGTTTTTATCGGCGGCAATGGCATCAATATTTTTGGCAAGGAACGCATCAGCCAAAGAAAGGTTGATAAAGCCCGGTCCGTCAATGGAAATTTTGGCAAAATCGGCATCTTTTTCAAGTTCAGCAACGATTAAAGCGGCAATTTCGCGCGGGTTTTTGTGCTGAGATTTTGCCAGAGCCAAAGCGCCGTTGCACTGAAAATCGCTCAAATCGGGGCGGTCAGAAACTTTAACAACGGCAAATTTTGCATCCAAATTGAGCTTTTGAAAAACATGAGCCAATTTTTGATTAATCAGATATTCCAAAGACAGATTCATAACAAATTTCCTATACTTAAAATGAGTTTTGGCCTAATTTATAAAATAAATTGATGAAATACAACCATTTTATTTTTTCAGTTCGTCCATAATCGGAATGTTAAAAATTTTGGGTTTTTCGGGTGTTGGGCCTTGGCACTGAAAATAAAAATGATTAGGCACCAGCAGCCGGCAGGTAAACGAGGTTTGTTTGACCGGCACGGCATAAGAGCCGGTTTTTTGTTTGATACACTCTTGGTTGGCCAAAGCCAAAACATCTTGATAAGGCGTGGTCAGAGCATTATAGCACACGGCAGGTTGGTCGGGTTTAGATTCGCCAACATAGAGTTTGTCTTCGGTTTGAGCGCCGGCTTCGCGTCTGCGGTCAACAAAAGGCGCGGTGAGGGAACAAGCGTTGATAAAAAAGCTTGATAGTAAAAGCGAAAATAAAATTCTGCTGGACAATTCTCAAAACTCCACTAAATTACATATAATTTTGTTATATATACGAAGAAGAATAAAATGAAAAGCGAAAATAAATATATTGGTGATGAAGGTTTTACAAAACTGCTTGAGCATTATGCTTGCCCAACCCCGATTGATGTGGTTAAAATGCGTTTTATCGGGGCCGTATGCTCGCCCAATTTGGAGCTGCGCCCGTCCGATGTCATCTCTTCTTTTTGGCCGCAGGGGCACGAGCCGCGCTTGCAGACCAAAGAAGAGGCAGACTTGTTTTTCAAGTTTTTCATGGGGTTATGGGATGAGCTTTTTGAACAAGTTAAAGAAAACAAAATCAAACTGCCGTTTATAAAAAGAGATGAAGAAAACTTAGCTCTTTATTTGGAAGCCAGGTATAATGAGTTGGAATGGGGCTTTGTTGAAGGTTTTTGGGGCGGCAAACAAGATTTGAAAATTCCGGCATATTTGGCCGAGGTGATAGATTCTTTGAGCGATTTGGCAGAAGTTTATGCCACTTTGCTGAAGAAAATTTCTGCCCGCACGGATTTGGCCGAAGTCTTAAAAACTGTGGAACATACCGATAAAATGGCGGAAAAAGCCATTGCTTTTATCATTGAAAATTCGGTTCTGCCGCGGATAGAGAACATTACCCGTGTGATAAATTAACCAAAGATTAGGTTTTGTTTCCTAATATAGGCCTATTACAATAACAAATTTTAAGGAGAAATCTGATGGAGTTGATGGAAGGCTTATTAACTCGTCGTTCCGTGCGCAAGTTTGACACCTCTAAAAAAATTTCCAAAGAAACCATAAAAGAGCTGATAAAAGCGGCACAATATGCCCCTTCGGCGCACAACACTCAACCGTGGGAGTTTTTGGTGATTGAAAATCCCGAAACCTTAAAACAGTTTCGTCATATTCAGCGTTCGGCCTTGTTTGCAGAAAATGCCACGGCCGTGATTTTGGTTTGCGGCAATACGGACAAATCTTTCAGCCGCGAAAAAGAGGGCTGGAGCTATGTGGATATTGATTGCGCGGCGGCAACCGAAAACTTGCTCTTGGCGGCACATGCTTTGGGCTTGGGAGCTTGCTGGTGCGGTGCTTCGCCAATGACCGGGCCGATAGCCGGTTTGAAAGAATATTTCAAATTGCCGGAGAATATCAAGCCGTTTTCAATTGTGGTTTTGGGTTATCCGGCAGAAACCCCCAAACAACCTGAAGGGCGTTTCAAAGAAGAGACCATCCATTGGGAAAAATGGTAAAAAAAGACAAACAAAAAAGCGGGGTTGAAGACAACCTCGCTTTTTTTTATGGATTTTTCAGAAGAGCTACTTAGGAATCTCTTCCAAAAACAAGATTTCGATCGGATCGCCGAATTGTTTGGCCTGCATAAGATAGTGATAAAAACTACCTTCTTTGTAGCGATATACTTTGATAAACATGTCGCCGGCATGCTCGTTAAAGATTTCTGCCAGGAAATGGTCTTTAGACGCTTTTTCCACAGAAACGCCGTCAGTCTTATACATAAAGACTTTTTGCGGACGGCGGGCTCGTTCATTAATTTTTTTCAGCGCTTTAACCATAAGTTTTGCAAAAAGCGCTTCTTCAGGAGTGTCGTTTAAACGTTTTTCCACGTAAGTCACGACCGAAAGAGGCGTAAATCCCTCACACTTCTCTTTCAATTTCAAAAGATTTTTCATAAATTATATAAGATTAAAAAATAAAAATACTAATTCAATTTACATTTCACAGATAACACAGTTTGACAAAAAAACAAGTTTTTTCTGCAAAATGAATGATAAATTGTCAATGAAATAAGATTTAGCTTGAAAAAAAAAGAATTAATGATAAATTAACGACGATAAATTTTTTAAGAGAAAGCCAGTGCGGGGCAGTCCGCATAATAGATTAAGGAAGGAAATTAATATGACAATTCGCGTCGGTATTAACGGCTTTGGTCGTATTGGCCGTTTGGTATTTCGTGCAGCTCAAGCAAGAAATGATATCGAAATCGTTGGTATCAATGACTTGATTGATGTTGAATATATGGCTTATATGCTGCGTTATGACACAATGCACGGCAAGTTCAATGGCACTGTTGAAGTTAAAGACGGCAAATTGGTTGTAAACGGCAAAGCTATCCGCGTTACTGCAGAAAAGAACCCTGCTGATTTGAAATGGGGCGATGTCAAAGCTGACTATGTTGTTGAATCAACAGGTTTGTTCTTGACCAAAGAAAAAGCACAAGGCCACATTGATGCCGGTGCCAAATATGTTGTAATGTCAGCTCCTTCAAAAGATGATACACCGATGTTTGTTTGCGGTGTTAACACCGATTCTTATGTTAAAGGAACACAATTTGTTTCTAACGCATCTTGCACCACCAACTGCTTGGCTCCGATTGCCAAAGTTTTGAACGATGCTTTCGGTATTGAAGATGGTTTGATGACCACCGTTCACTCTACCACAGCCACTCAAAAAACCGTTGATGGTCCGTCTATGAAAGACTGGAGAGGCGGTCGTGCCGCATCAGGCAACATCATTCCGTCTTCAACCGGTGCTGCCAAAGCTGTTGGCAAAGTTATTCCGTCTTTGAACGGCAAGTTGACCGGTATGTCTTTCCGCGTTCCGACTTTGGATGTTTCTGTTGTTGACTTGACAGCAAACTTGAAAAAAGCCGCTACTTATGAAGAAATTTGCGCCGCTATGAAGAAAGCATCAGAAGGCGAATTGAAAGGCATTTTGGGTTATACCGAAGACCAAGTTGTATCTTCTGACTTCTTGGGCGATGCACGCACATCTATCTTTGATGCCAAAGCCGGTATTCAATTGACACCGACTTTTGTTAAAGTTGTCAGCTGGTATGATAACGAATGGGGTTATTCTAACAAAGTTTTGGACCTCATTGCTCACATGGCCAAAGTTAACGGTTAATGCTTAAAAAAAATCCCCGTCATTCCGAGGACAAAATGCCATGTGCGTTTTGCAAAAAACTCGGGGCGGGGATTTTGCTTTTTTTGATAGGAAAAATAATTATGACCGAATATAAAACAATTAAAGATTTGGGTGATTTGAACGGCAAGGTTGTGATGCTCCGCGCCGACTTGAACGTCCCTGTTGATGAAAACTTGAAGGTTACCAACACTGCACGTATTGACCGCACGGTTCCGACCATCAAATTGTTGATGCAAAAAGGCGCCAAAGTTGTGGTCATTTCTCACTTTGGTCGCCCGGAAGGCAAAGGCGATATGCGCAACTCTTTGAGCCACATTGTGAAAGATTTGGAAAAATCTTTGGGCAAACACGTTGTCTTTGTTGATGACTGTATTGGTGAAAAAGTTGAAAATGCCGTTAAAAATATGAAACAAGATGAAGTTTTGTTGCTTGAAAACCTCCGCTTCTACAATGAAGAGAAAAAAGGCGACGAAGCTTTTGCCAAAGAGTTGGTTAAAGTGGCCGATGTTTATGTATCAGATGCTTTCTCAACCGCTCACCGTGCTCATGCATCCATGGTTGCCGCAGCCAAATTGTTGCCCTCTGCCATGGGCTTGTTGATGGAAGAAGAAGTCAACGCTTTGTCCAAAGGCTTGAACAACCCGGAACGTCCGTTGATGGCAATAGTCGGTGGTTCAAAAGTTTCCACCAAGTTGGATTTGTTGAACAATTTGGTTAAAAAAGTAAACAAATTGGTCATCTCCGGCGGTATGGCTCACACCTTTATGAAAGCCAGCGGCGTTGATACCGTGAACGAAGCAAACTCTTTGGTGCAAATGGATATGATTGACACGGCCAAAGAGATTATGGCCACAGCCAAAGCCAATGGTTGCGAAATCATTTTGCCCAAAGACGTGGTTGTTTCCAAAGAGTTCAAAGCTGAAGCCGAACACAAAACCGTTGATTTGGAACACATTCCGGCCGAAGGTTGGATTTTGATGGATGTTGGTGCTAAAACCATTGCCAATATCAATGCCAAATTGGACGAGTGCAAAACTCTGGTTTGGAACGGACCATTGGGTGTGTTTGAATTAAAACCGTTTGACACGGCCACCAACGAAGTTGCAGCTCATGCAGCTGAGTTGACCCAAGCCGGCAAATTGTTAACCGTGGCCGGCGGCGGCGATACCGTTTCTGCCTTGGCTAACGCCGGTGTAGAAAAGAAATTCAGCTACATTTCAACTGCGGGCGGTGCTTTCCTTGAATGGATGGAAGGCAAAGAGCTCCCCGGTGTTGTTGTGCTGAAAAAATAACCAAGCTTAAAATAAAGCCCGCCTTTTGGTGGGCTTTATTGTCATAAAAAGGAGAAAAAAATGAGAGTGAATCCGCAATTGGATAGCGACGGATGCCTGGATATAGAGTTAATAGAAAACAGCGTTGCCTGGCAAAAAGAAGAAGGCGGCGACAATATCTTGCTGCAATATATCAATGGCGGCGAAAATATGAGAATAATTGAGCGTTTTGAAGAAAATACAAATATTGTTGAAGCGCATGACCATGCTAAAAGCTTGATGATAAAATTTGCAGACGGCAGCAAAAAAGCCTATTATAAAGATGCCAAAGGCAATTATCAAAATCTGGAAGATTATTCTGCCGGAAAAGAAATGGACAAAAAAAGCAAAAGTCTGGTTGGATACCAAGCATTTCAGGCATTTTTAGGCGCCGAAAGATAAATAAAAATAGATTTTTTGTCAAAAAAACATTGTTTTTATCTGAAAATGTGCTAAAGTATAAATAACAAAATAAAGATAGACGAGGCACAAAATGGCATACCAAGGAAACAAGTTTTTATTTTCAAGCATCCAGCCGGATAGACCGGCTTTTGAGGATGAGCCAGAACAAGAGCTTTCTCCTGAGGAGCAAATGGCGCTTTTGGAAAGCCGTTTGAATGAAATGCCTGAAGAGCTTCCTTTGACATATGAAAAAAAGACGGAAGACGGAAAACAAGGCTTGAACATTCACTTGCCTTATGGTGTAGATTTCAGAGTTGAAAACGGAGAAATTCAGTTCAGCCGCTTTGGCTTGACCAAAGAAGAACTGCAACATGTGTATCAATATCTTCATTTTCTTGGTTTTGAAAACGTTCATTTTCCGGAAGATGAAAGTAAAAGCTTTAAAAAGTTAGCTAAAAATGCCTTAAAAGACATGCGCAATAAGAAGGGCGAATATGAAGTATTGTCCCTGACTTCGACACAAAATGCGCCGGTATCAGCCAATGATAACCAAAAGACAGATAGCAAAATAAAACGACTTTTGCGCAAAATAAGAAATAAGCCAGAGCCGGTCATCTTGCCGACCACGCCGGAAAAGAAAGAAGAAATTCACCCCAATGTTGACGATATTGAGAACTTTTTTAACATCAACATCAGGGTCAACCAAAGAGGCATGAAGAATGATTATCGCAAAATCAGAACTGCAACCGGTTGGAAATTGATTCTTTATAAAGATGCCGATCAAAAAAGAGAAGGTCCGACGAAGGACAAATCGGGCAGGGTTAACCCCAACTTTGATGCCGGTATCAGAGGTGATATTAGCATGGTAGACGGCAAGCCGTTTTTAACGGTGACCTTGCTGACTCCAAAATATGGCGATGCTACGGACGGAATGTTTGCTGAGGCAGTAGGCTTGGCAGCAGCATGCAAATCAACACATATGCGCTTTAAGGCTCCGGCAGGCATGCGAGCCAAATTTTTGGTTGCTTGCGCCAAAAAAATGATTGTTCCTGTGGGAGCCGTCATCAAAGTAAGTGATTTTAACAATATGTTGAAAGCAGCCCAAGAAAACGTTGATAAAACAGAGCAAAGGGTGGAATATTACGGCAAATTGATTGCTCAGTTGGAAGCAGATTTGCAAGGAATGAAGGATAAAAATTCTGACCATCCTTATTATCGAATGATAAAAACATTGAAAGGGCGAATTGCCGCAGAAAGCTGTGAAGAAAAATTTAAGCGCTTTAATAACTTTTACGAAAAATTGCTGCAAGGCAAGGCAATATTGGATGGCAATGATGAGCCGGTTGATATTTATAAAGTCAATAGCAGTAAAGAAAGATCCAATCCGGCAAAAGAAATGGCCATGGGGCAAGCCTATGTTGAGTTGTTAGCACAATATGTAGACGATTCAACCATGAAAGATATGACGGATAAGCAATTGCTGGAAAAATATCTAAATTTATACAACAAGAACCTCTTCCTTACGCATAAAACGCTTAAAGAAAAATTAGCCGGATTGAAAACACCTCGAGAGATAAAAGAGGCCATTGGCAGCGAATATCAAATAGTCCAAAGAAATATTAATGCCATTCAAGCAAAGGTGGCTTATGAGGGATATGATAAATTAAGTTTGCCTAAGATGGATAAATATACAAGATACGACGCTGCGGAAGCCGAAGCCAATATGCAAAGAAGATTAAGACTGGGTCGCAACGAGGTCGTATCGGGCAGATTAACAGGTTTCAGTATGCCTGGATATTCGGCCGAAAGAGCCTAAAGGTTTTATCCGTTATAACAAAAAAAGCTCTCGCAAAGAGAGCTTTTTTTGTTGTTGCAAGATTTTGCACATTAGCAGGGTTTGATATGCCAAATGTTTTTAGCATATTCCTCCACGGCCCTATCGCTGGTGAAATAGCCCATATGTGCCACATTGGTAATGGCTTTTTTGGCCCATTTCTTTTTGTCTTGGAAGTCAGCTTCGGCTTTTTTGATTGTTTCATCAAAAGCAGGAAGGTCAGCCAAAACAAAATAGTAGTCGCGGTTGACCAATTCTTCAAATATGGGCTTAAAGAGCAAAAGATAATCTTTTTCGCAGAACATATTTGAGTTAACGGCATTTAAGATACGTTTGATATAGTTATTATTATCATAAATGCTGCGCGGGTTATAAGTCGGGCGTTGAGCCTGAATTTCTTCTTCGGTTAAGCCAAAGAGGTAGAAGTTTTCAGGGCCGACATTTTGTCTGATTTCAATATTGGCGCCATCAAGTGTGCCGATGGTGAGTGCGCCGTTCAAGGCAAATTTCATATTACCCGTGCCGCTGGCTTCAAAACCGGCGGTAGAAGACTGCACACTCAAATCGGCAGCCGGCATCAAAGATTCTGCCAGAGAAACCTTATAGTCGGGGATAAAGACCACCTTAATCATATCTTTGACCTGCGGGTCATTATTAACCACATCAGCCACGTTGTTAATGAGTTTGATAATGAGTTTGGCAAAGTTGTAAGAAGGAGCAGCCTTACCGGCAAAGATATAAGTCTTGGGGTGTTTGGGCTTGTAATTATCTTTGATAATGGCCAAATACTCACCGATAACCTGCAAAATGGTCATCAGCTGGCGTTTATATTCATGGATACGTTTGGCATGAACAATAAACATGCTCTCAGGGTCAACCATCACGCCGGTTGTTTTGAAAATGATTTTGGTGAGTTTTTCTTTATTGGCGCGTTTGACCTCGGAAAAGCTTTTAACAAATTTGGCATCATCAACAAAATCTTCCAATTTGGAGAGTTCGCTGAGCTTTGTGACCCAACCTTCGCCGATTTTGGAAGAAATGAGGTCTGCCAAAGCGGTGTTGGCATGCAAGAGCCAACGGCGCGGTGTAATGCCGTTTGTCACATTGCAGAATTTTTCCGGCCAAAGTTCATAAAACTCGGGCACAAGTTTGGTCTTAATCAAATTAGAGTGAATTTGCGCCACGCCGTTAACGGAGAATGAGCCGACAATAGACAAGTTTGCCATATGAATGATCTGGTTATTACCTTCGCCGGAAACAATAGAAACTTTAGAAAGTTTTTCGGAATTATCACCAAATTTTTCACGGGCAAAATCCATAAAGCGGCGGTTGATTTCATAAATAATCTGCAAGTGTCTGGGCAAGAGTTCTTGGAAGATTCTGGCCGGCCAGGTTTCCAAGGCTTCAGGCAACAAGGTATGGTTGGTATAAGCAAAGGTGCGGGTAACAATATCCCAAGCGCTGTCCCAATCTTGGCCGTAAATATCCACGAGCAGGCGCATCATCTCGGCAATGGCAATAGCAGGGTGTGTGTCATTGAGCTGGACGCAAACCATATCCGGCAATTTATGAAAATCATTACTCTTTTCCAAAAAGCGGCGGATGATATCTTGCATGGCGCAAGAAACAAAGAAATATTGCTGTGTCAAGCGCAGCTTTTTGCCGGATTCAACGGCATCTGACGGATATAAAACCTTAGAAATGGTTTCGGTAGCAATTTTGTCTTTCACGGCATCAATATAGCCGCCTTCGTTAAAGATGTTGATATCGAGCTCATCATCGGTTTTGGCGGAGAACAAACGCAAATAGTTAACCGATTTTCCGTTATAGCCGACAATCGGAAAATCATAAGGCACGCCGTAAATATTTTGTGTGTTCATCCAAATAAAGTTTTTGTTTCCCGTTCCGTCATCAACAACCTCAACTTCACCTTTGATAGGAATTTTAACGGTTCTGTCGGGGCGGGCAAACTGCCAAGGAGAGTCTTCACCGAGCCAGCTATCGGCTTGCTCAACCTGATAGCCGTTTTCGAATTTTTGTTTAAAGAGGCCGAATTGATAGTTGATTCCATAGCCAAAGCCGGGAATTCCGAGTGAGGCCATAGAGTCAAGATAACAAGCGGCCAAGCGGCCCAAGCCGCCGTTACCAAGTGCCGGGTCATATTCGGTATCAAAAATTTCTTGCAGGCTGAAGTCCGGCAATCCATCAATTTTAATATCTTTAATGATATGATAAAGGCCTAAGTTGTGGAGGTTATTTTCCAAAGAACGGCCGATAAGATATTCCACCGAGAGATAATAGATTCTTTTGGTGTTCACCTTGTTATAGCGGGCCATGGTTTCATACATTTTATCCATGGCGAACTCTCTGACGGCCAGAGCAATGGCGTTCAGCACCTCATCTTTATTAACTTCGCTGGTTCTTTTGCCGATAAAATATTTGATATAATGTTCAATGGAAAGCTTTAAGCGGGCTTTGTCGATTTCACTTATAATCACAGAATTATTCTTATTCAATTTCATATCCTCCGAGGCTTACATACCAATTCATCCAAAGATATACAAAAAATTGTTTGAAATATGGTTAATAAGATGAAACATTTGATAAAAAATATCGTTTAAAAAGTAGAAAAAAATTTAATAAAATCCGTTGCAAAATAATAACAATAAAATATAATCAAAAGCAATTGTGTAGAGAAAGTCAGAGGGTATATGATGAAAAAAACTTTTGTGTTAGGTTTGCTGGCAGCCGGAATGAGCGCTGCACCGGCATCTGCAGAAACAATTTTTGAAGCATTGAGCGAAACATATAGATCCAACCCAACCTTGCAAGGCCAAAGGGCATATTTGCGTTCGGTTGATGAAAATGTGGCTATCGCACGTTCCGGCTATCGTCCGACCATATCTTTGGTGGCAGGCTATTCACAAGCCAGCGGCACCACGGAAAACCCAAATGGTATACCTTATGCTGATGATGTTGAAAATGATGGCTCAACCACAAGTTACGGGGCAACCCTTTCTCAGCCGATTTTTAACGGTTTTCAAACGGTAAATGCCGTCAAACAGGCAGATAGTTCGGTCAAAGCAGAACAAAATAATTTATACAGCGTTGAGCAAAGCGTTTTCTTAGATGCAGCCACGGCATATATGGATGTTTTGCAAAACCAAGCCATCGTAAAATTGCAAACCAACAACGAAAAACTTTTGAAAAAACGTCTGGATGAAACCATTCAACGTTTTAATGTCGGTGAAGTGACAAGGACTGACGTTTCTCAAGCAAGAGCGCGCCACGCCCAAGCCGTATCCGACCGCATTTCATCTGAGGGAACATTGGCTGCATCCAAGGCCGTGTATAAAGAAATTATCGGCAAAGAGCCGGAAGATTTGTCCGAGCCGAAAGACATTTCCGATATGCTGCCCAAAACAATCGATGAGGCCATGAACTATGCTTTGGATAATAACTATACCATCAAACAAGCCAAACATTCGTTCAATGCCGCCACCTATAATGTGGCCTATAACAACGGCGCATTGTTGCCGTCTGTTTCATTGGATGCTTCGGCCACCAATTTGGAAAATGATTTGGATGCCAATCAAGCCAAAATCAAGACCGACAATGTTGAAGTCGGTGTTAATTTGACGGTTCCGTTGTATGAAGCCGGCAAAAACCGCGCTGAGATTCGCCAAAGCAAATATTTAAAATGGCAATCTCAAGAAAAATTGTTGGAAGCAGAGCGCTCGGTCAAATCTTTGGTTTCAAGCGCATGGGAATATATGATATCAAACGATTCGAAAATCAAATCCATCAAAGAGCAGGTCAAAGCCAATGAAATTGCCTTGGATGGTGTTCAAAAAGAAGAAGCTTTGGGCAACCGCACCATTTTGGATGTGTTGGATGCTTATCAAGAGCTGCTCAACTCCAACGTGGAAGAAGTCAAAGCCAGAAGAAACTACTATGTATCAAGCTTGAACTTGTTGCTCGCCATGGGTAAGTTGACGGCACAAAACTTAAATCTTGATGTGGAAATTTATGATGCCGATAAATATTATCAAGATACAAAAGGCAAATGGTTGTCAGTCTCGGTTGATTAATAAGAAAAACTTGTTAGTCTGAAATTTTGGTAAAATTAAAGTTGAATTGGTAAATGAATATGACCCCGGAAACCCAAACAGAAGATATGTCCATGGAAGACATTTTGTCCTCAATTAAAGATATTCTTGAGAGCGATTCTCAAGAACAGCATGCCGAAGCGCAAGCTTCAGCAGAGCCTCAGACAATTTCGGCACAGGAAACCACACCTGTTGCGGCAGATGTAAAACCGGCGATGCAAAGCGCTGAAGATGCTGAAGAGGAAGATGTTTTTGACCTTTCAAAATCAATGATTATTGATGAGCCGGAAACGCCTTCTGCTCCGGCAACCGAGCTTGATGAAACCGGGCCGGATTTTGAAATAAATACGGCAAGTGAAGATCCTCTGTTGACCCCCGATGATACAAAATTGCCAGACTTTGATGAGATAGATCAGCCGGAAAGCAGTTCAATTTTGGCCAATGCACAAAATGAAGAGGACGATGCCTTGTCCTTAAACATAGACGAGATTTTGCAATCTGCCTCAGAAACAATTGCCGAAGACAATAATTCTTTTGCCACGGATGATGATATTGCATCAGCTTTCTCTTATGACAAAGAAATCTCTTCTTCTGAAGATATAAAGCTTCCCGAAATTGATGTCGATTCTGAGCCGATTTTTGAAAATACCGCATCAGAAGAAGATGAACAACAATCGGCAGAAGATGCTTTGCCGGTTCAGATGGAAGAGCCGAAGGAAATGGAAAGCACCGTTGAGCCGGAGATTGTTGCAGACGCAACACCTGAGCCGGCCCAAGAAAATCAAGCATTGCCGGAGCCTGAGGTTGAAGAAGTTGAACCCGTGGTTGAAGAAGTTTCCGAAGTGGAAGAAAATATTGAACCCATGGCGCAAGAAGATATCAAAGAAAATATCCCTGAGCCTAAAGCAATGTCGGAAACCAAAGTTGCAAGCCAAGTTGAGCAAACAACAGCGCCGGAGAGCGAAAAGGCCGATGCTGCAGATGTTTCCGCCGATATCATCAGCAACTTTGCCAAAATGTTTGCCGAACAATCGCAAGAAAACAAAGAAAGAGCAAATGTTGCCTCAAATAAAGCCGAAAGTAGAGAACCAATTTCTGTTTCCGGCATGGGAGATGGCAGCAAGACCATTGAGCAAGTCGTAGAGGATGTAATTCAAGGAATTGTGGCATCATCGGTTAGTGCCGAAATGACCAAAAATGTAGACATTGTGGCATATGCCAAAAAAGAAATTCATGCCCAAACCAGAGCCTGGTTAGAAGCCAATTTGCCGGCCATTGTTGAAGCCGCCGTTCAAAAAGAGATTGAACGAGTGATGGTAAAGGTCGGCCATTAGCTTGACCTTATAGCTCGCCGACCTCAAGTCTTTGCCCCCAAACGGAGTAAATCTGTTGAGGGCATTTTGCGGTTTATAAAGCCGGAAGAAAAAAAGTTTTTGTAATGATAAATAAAATGGAAAAAATCAATGTTGGAAAAAAATTATAACCCGAAAGAATTTGAAGAAAAAATTTATGCCGATTGGGAGATGAGTGGCGATTTCAAACCCGACATGCGCTCTTCGTCCGAGGCTTTTTCGATTGTGATCCCGCCACCGAACGTTACCGGCGTTTTGCATATGGGACATGCCTTGGATGATACGTTGCAAGATATTCTCATTCGCTATAATCGTATGCTTGGCAAAAAAGTTTTGTGGCAACCGGGAACAGACCACGCCGGCATTGCCACCCAAATGGTGGTTGAGAGAAACCTGGCCAAAGAGGGTATCTCGCGTCATGACTTGGGCCGAGAAAAGTTTATCGAAACCGTTTGGAAATGGAGAGAACAATCCGGCGGAACCATCTGCCGCCAATTGCGCCGCTTGGGTGCCTCTTGCGATTGGAGCCGCGAGCGCTTTACCATGGACGAGGGCTTGAGCCGCGCCGTTCGCAAAATCTTTGTTCAAATGTATAAAGACGGGTTGATTTTCAAAGCCAAAAAGCTTGTCAACTGGGATTCCAAATTGCAAACCGCCGTTTCTGATTTGGAAGTTGTTCAAAAAGAAACCGTTGGCAAAATGTATTACTATCGTTATCCGATTGAAGGCGAAGAGGGGCAATATATCCAAATTGCCACCACACGTCCCGAAACCATGTTTGGCGATACCGCAGTTGCCGTTTCCAAAGACAATGAAAAATTGAAACACCTGATTGGCAAAAACTGCATTTTGCCGATAATCAATCGCGCGATTCCGATTATTGCCGATGAGCATGCCGACCCGGAAAAAGGCACCGGCGCGGTTAAAATCACCCCGGCACACGACTTTAACGACTTTGAAGTTGGCAAACGTCATAACCTGCCGATGATTAATATCTTGAATCCCGATGCCACCTTGAACGAGAATACCCCGTTTGCGGGCATGACCACGATGGAAGCCAGAGCCAAAACCATTGAAAAATTAACCGAGCTCGGCTTGATGGACAAGATTGAAGATCACCCGATGGTTATTCCTTATGGTGACAGAACCGGCGTTGTTATTGAACCTTTGATGACCGACCAATGGTTTGTAGATGCGCCCACCTTGGCCAAAGAGGCGATTCGCGTGGTTGAAGACGGAGAGATGGAGTTTGTTCCCAAATCTTATGAGAAAACCTATTTTGAATGGATGAGAAACATTCAACCCTGGTGCATTTCTCGTCAGTTGTGGTGGGGCCACCAAATGCCGATTTGGTATGGCCCGGATGGTCATATCTTCTGTGAAGAAACCGCAGAAGAAGCGCAAGCTGCAGCAGATAAGTTCTATGGCAAAAAAGAAGAACTCACCAGAGAAACCGATGTTTTGGATACATGGTTTTCTTCCGGCTTGTGGGCTTTCTCAACGCTTGGTTGGCCGGATAAAACAGAGTTCTTGGATACTTTCTACCCCACTTCCGTTTTGGTAACCGGTTTTGATATTATTTTCTTCTGGCTTGCGCGTATGATGATGATGAGTATGTATGCCATGAAGCGCGTTCCGTTCAAAAAAGCCTATATCCATGGCTTGGTTCGCGATGAAAAAGGTCAGAAAATGTCAAAATCCAAGGGGAACACGGTTGATCCGATAGAAACCATTGAAAAATATGGTGCCGATGCTTTACGTTTCTTTATGGCTGCCATGGAAACTCAAGGCCGCGATGTTAATGTAAGCGAACCGCGTATTGCCGGCTACCGTAACTTTGCTACCAAATTGTGGAATGCCGCTCGTTTCGGTGAAATGAACGAGTGTAATTTGGTAAAAGATTTTGATGAAACTAAAGTTACCTATGCCATCAATAAATGGGTTGTTGCAAAAGCAAAACAAGCAACCAAAGAAGTAACCGATAACTTAAATTCTTTCCGCTTCTCAGATGCAGCCAACGCCGTTTACCAATTTGTTTGGGGTTCATTCTGCGATTGGTACATTGAGATGATTAAGCCGATTTTGTTCGGAGCAGATGAAGCTGCAAAGAAAGAAACCAGAGCCACATTTGCTTGGGTTTTGGATAGAATTTTGGTTATCTTGCATCCGTTTATGCCGTTTATCACCACCGAGTTGTGGAATAACAATTACGATATGCATGGCGTTAAACTCATTCATGCCGCTTGGCCGAAAGCTGAAACCATTGATGAAAATGCTTTGAACGATATTGACTGGGCAATTGATTTGATTACCGCCATTCGTTCTCTGCGTGCGTCAATGAATTTGCCGGCCGGCGCCAAATTGACGGTATATCTGAAAGATGCCAATGCAAAATCTGCAGAAAACTTGCAAAGATTCAATCAAATCATTTGTGCTTTGGCTCGTTTGGAAAAATTGGAAACTTTTGCCACGGGTGCCGAGATGAGCAAAGATATGGTTCAAAGCGTTTTCAAAGAAGCCACAATTTTGCTGCCGTTGAAAGGCGTGGTTGACTTTGCTGCCGAAAGAGAACGCTTGAATAAAGAGTTGGCTAATTTGAACAAAAACTTGGAAGGCTATGCCAAAAAGCTGAGTAACCCAAGCTTTGTTGAAAGAGCGCCGGCTGCGGTTGTTGAAGAAGAAAAACGCCGTCAGGCCGAAGCTTTGGAAAACAAAGCCAAGGTTGAAGCAGCTCTGGCAAGAATAGCCAATTTCTAAACAAGAAAAATGAAAATAAAAAAGGCACCGTTTCGGTGCCTTTTTTATTTTGAATAAAGCGCTTTTTAGAATAAAGAATTCCAAAAAGAATGAATTTTTTTATAAGCATCTTCCGTAAAATCTGCACTATTAATTTGCCATTTTTTAAAAGTTTCATCGGAAGCGTTTAGATAGGCAGACAAAGCACTTTGCGGATTTTCAAATATAAATTCAGAATCTAATCCCGCATCTTGGAACATAGATTTTATTTTCCATGTATTTGATTCAATGGCAAAAGTAGGAAGTTTAAGCATTAAAGCCATACAGCAAGCGTGAAAACGTCCGGAAATTAAAGCCTTGTATGGAAGGAGTTGTTCGGCGTTCTCTAAATGCAAAAAATGAAGACGATGCATAAAAAGATCCGGAAGATAACGCCAGTTTCTTTTTTGCTTTTGCCAATGTTTGTGATACATAAAAAATAAATCACAATTTTCCTTTTTAGAAATTTTAATGAGCTCTGCCGTAGTATTCTTTTTTACGCTATCTATAACCGCTAAATTTTTATAAGGGTGATAATCCAGTTTTTTTAATTCTGGTAAAGAATAAAAAGACAAATCAGGAACATTAAAGGCATTCGTGCACCCGTCTTTTATGGCTTCTTGGTAAGAAAAAGATTCTCTAAAGGAACAAGCATCAAAGACGGATAAATATTTTTTATTTTGGTGGTTATTTTGCCAAACGGCATTAACCAAAAACACTTTTTTGTTAAGTTCTTTGGCGAGTTTTGCCTTTTCGAGCCAGAGTGTTCCGGCATCATCATGCAGAGTACCTTCGCCGTTTAAGATGACGATATCGGCAGATTTTATTTTTTTGCAAAATTCGGCTTGATCAAAATCAGCTTGACAATCCGTATCGGAAAAAACAATTTCACAATTATTTTGTTTGCAAAGATTATTTATATTTTGCACGACATGGATGCATCCCCAATGACCAAAATCACGTGTTGTATCGTTTAATAAGGCAGCTTTAAGCATGATTAAACCTCAAAAATTTTCCTTAATACAGCATTCTCTAAATCAAAATTATGATGTCCGTTTTTACGGAATTTTTTAATTGTGCGAGCAGATCTTTTTTGAAAATAATGATCATAGTAGTTTGAAGCGTTCTCTAAAAAAGAAAAGCCAAAAATATTTTCTTTGCTTAAAGGACACAAACCATGAAAATGGCAAAGAGCAGTCATTCCGGAAGAAGGATAGACCACGCCAAACTGTTTAAGATTCTTTTTATAAGTATCGCCAATATAAGAAATAGAATTTAATGTTTCCAAATTTTTGCAAATATATTCTAAACATTTGGGCTGCAATTTTGTATGTTTAAGATCAACATTGTAGAGGATATAGTCCATTTTTTTGAGCTCATCCAGAGGGCGGTTAACAATATCATTTGCTTGGCAGCACACCCAAATGTTGGTTTTAGATCCATAATCAGCTTCAAAATCTTGAGTACGAAAATTATTAAAACGCACCACAATATCAGCAGCATCAATTTGGTTGCCTTTTCTTTTTTCAATCAAATTTGGAGAGTTTCCGACAATAGCCAATTTTTTATTTTGAAGCAGTTTTTCCAAAGAGTTGTTGGTACGATTTTCTTCCAAGGTTTTGAAAGCATGGGCACATTGTTTGACTTTATCATCAGCCAGACCAAGTTTGTCAGTCAAGCAAGCAACCAAAGGAAACGAGGAGATATGTTCAAGACCAAACTTATTTATATAATTTTTAAGGACCTCAATGGCTTCATTTTCCTTATCATTTTCAATGAGAGTTGAAGCTAAAATCAAGAAGAATTCTTTATTTTCAGGGCGCTGAGCTTCATCTTGGTGAATAAGCTTTTTAAGTTTAAGTTCAAGTTCCTGAGGTTGAAAATTGGTTTGCCATTCTTCCATAAGCTTATGCAAAAATTGGTCTGATTTTACCTTATATTTGATTTTAAAACCCAAAATTGAAAAAATGATTTTATTTCCGTTTCGGGACTTATTAAAAAAACGCATTTTTAATCCTTTTCAAAAGCATAAACACGCAAAATATGATAAATAAATGCGGCTAAAAATCAAGAAATTTAAAATTAGGAAGAGGATAGAATTGAGGCTTTGTAATTTATAAAATTTTATGTTAATATAAACACAAGAGGAAAATAATGAAATTAGATTATCAAAAAATACAAACCTACAATCAGATGTTTGCGCGCTGGAAAGAAGAGCTTTTTCCTAAAGCAGAATATGCGCACGGCAACGAATGTTGCTTTGCCTTTGCCCATCTGCTTGCCAAAAAGGCCAAAGAAGAGGGGATGGTACCTCTCAAAATCTGGTGCCTGAAATCTAAAGGAAAAGATTGGGTGGAGGTCAATTTCCCGGCAGAAAACGAGCAAGGCTTTGAACCGCAAAAATGGGCAGGCTATCATGTGGCTTTGGCACTTGATTTACCTATATATCAAGATTCGCCAAAAACCGAGCGTTTGGTTTTTGACCCGGTGGTCTTTAAAGAGGTTGTCCGAGAAAAAGATTGGATAACGGCCTTAAACACGGTTCCTGAATATATAACCTATTCCGGCTGCAAATTCGGCCAAGCCGGACTAAGTGATACAAGCTTTTACGGCGGCAGCGGTTATTGGTTGGATAAAAACCCTAAAATAGATTTGGATAAGCATGCTTTGCTGCATATCAAAAGTATAGATCTTAAAACAAAAGAACAAAATTTGCTTGGCTCTCCGCTCAGTGTTTTGGCCAGAAGAGAAATGCGGCAAAAAGCTCTGCCCATATCAAAAGAAAAAAGCGTTGAACTTTAGAGTTCAACGCTTTTTTCTTTAATCTTGGAAAAGTGAAAAGTCAGGAGTTTGGTTCCGCTTTTCAAAAAATAATCAAACCAGACAGATGCCAAAAGCATGCTGCAGAAAAGGTTTGTTGCCGTAGTGGCAATGATACTGCTGTCGTCTATATTTTCTTTAAGATCTTCCAAGCCATCCATAATCAGAACAAAATCTTGAATTTCAATAACCATAAAGCAAAAGGCGATGAAAGCCCAGAAAATGTTCAAACCAAGCCCTAAAGCATCAATATCGGAAGCAAGGCTATAGAAGAATTGAAAAGCCAAGCCGCCAGCCATCAATATCCATAAGGGAAGAAAAAAGCCTCTTAAGTCATGTTGCAAAAACATAACCACAACACAAGCCAAGAGCAACAAAACGCATCCGACTATAAAAGCAATGATAATCGGCCAATATCCATTCTCCAATATGGATAGGCAAACCCGCACGGCAAAGGCCGGCGCTAAAATATAGAACAAAGACATGGAGTGCACTTTTGGGGTGTTGATTCTTTTGGAATAGAAAATACAAGCCACTAAAAGAACACCTGAGACCAAGAAAGTCAATCCCGTTGGGATATATTCGCCTTTATTGCTTAAGGAATAAAAGGCATCTCTAATCCTGGGAACATAAGCTAAGACACAACCGATAACAAGTGTGAAAAAGCTCAGTTCAAAAACCAGTCGACATATCCGGCCGAGTTTTTTAAAAATGTAATATTCTTGCATAGATAATAATAAAATAAATTATTAATATTTTAACTCTGATATAATTTACTTTTGTCTAAATTGCAACAAAAAAACTCCGAACTTTAAGGTTCGGAGTTATGGCTTGGAAGTTTCAGCCATCTGAATGTCGTAATTTTCAAAACAATACGCAATGAATCAAAAACAGCGCCAAAAAGAAGCAGATCGCAAAAGAGGTTGATCGTCATAGCATGGGCCAAATCATCAACATCTTCAGCTTTTTCCAATTGCATAACATTAATTTTGAAGTCTTGCACCTCTAAAACGGCAAAGGCAAAAGCAATAGCCGCCCAGAAAATATCTCCCCAAAGTTCAAAAGGTTTTGTTATTTCATAAAAGTTGCATACCAGCAAGACAATGCATGCCAAGGCATATATAGGAAATAAGAGGGCAGACAACACCGGGCGTAGATCGGTTTTTGCATTTATGCCGCAATATACGGCCACAATGAGCATAACAAAACCGCCGATAAACCAATAGAGAACATAGTCAAAACCATATTCCGTTGCCGAGATAGAGAGTTTTATTCCCATCAAAATAGCCAAGAGATGCGTAAAACCCATCTTAACCACTTTTTTTCTATGAATCTGAATATTATACCAGAGAGCCAAAAGCAGCACGGCAATAATCAGGAGAAAAAGACCTCTCGTCAAAACGGGGATTTTGTCAGGACTTTGTGCAATCAAAGCATACCACTCAGG